>JALZII010000107.1 GCA_030860365.1 Actinomycetota bacterium | reverse complement strand
CGCTCGGCGACCGGCGCGGTCCTCGACAAGAGCGAGGTCCGCTGCCGGCCGCTGGGCGGCTGAGCCTCCTTTAGACCCCGAGCTCCTCGGAGGCCTGCCGCGCGCCCTCCAGGCGGGCGGAGATCTTCTGCATCGCCACGTCGCGGGCGACGTCCGGCGAGGCGTGCTTGGGCTTCACGTCACGGCTGAACGGGGAGAACCCGCAGTCGTCGGTGGCGCCCAGGCGGTCGACCGGGATGTGCTTGGCCGCGGTGACCAGATCGTCCTTGACCTGCTCGGGAGTCTCCACCTCGGGCGTGAGGGGGTTGATGACCCCCATGAAGCACACCTGCGGCACCCCATCCGCGTCCTCGCGGCTGTTCTCGCCGCAGAGCTTGTAGACCGACTCCTTGTCCTCCTCGCTGGCGCACTGGATCAGGAAGTAGCCCGCGTTGAGCTTGAACATGTGGTTCAGGAGCTTCTCGTAGGGGACGTCCTTGGAGTGCACCGAGTCGTTGTCGCCGCCCGGGCAGGTGTGGATGCCGATGTTCTTGCGTTCCTCGGGCGAGAAGCGGTCGAGCACCCGGTTGTTGAGGTCGATGAAGTCCTGCAGCATGTCGCGGCCGGTCCACGGGTTGCGTGAGTCGTTCTTGTTGGCCAGCCGGCCCTCGGTGAAGTCGACCGACACCCGCACCGCGCCGGCCGCGAAGCACTGGCGGATGTCCTTTTCACACTCGTCGACGAGGTCGCTGAGGAAGGCCTCGCGCGAGTAGCCCTCGATCTCGTCGTCGAGCGGGTAGAGCAGCATCAGCATCGACGGCGCGATCACTGCCTGCTTGACGTCGTGGCTGGCGATCTTCTTGTTCTTCTCGACGAACTCCGACGCATAGGTCTTGTACCTGAAGGGGCCACCGGTGAGCCTGGGCAGCTGGCGGTGGTGGCCGTCGTCGAAGATCGCGAAGTACTGGCCGTCGCCGGCCAGGTTGTCGGCGAGCCCCGTGCCCGCGAGCGTGTCGGTGAGCGGGTAGGTGGCGAAGCTCGACTCACGCTGCTCGCCGTCGGTGACGATCGGCTCGCCGGTCGCCTCCAGGCGCTTGATTGAGTCCTCGGCGGCCTCGTCCTGCAGCTTCTGCAGGTCCGAGAACTCGATCTCCCCGTCGTCGAGCCTCTGGTAGGCCTCTTGAAGCTTCATCGGGCGTGGCAGTGAGCCGACCACCTCGGTGGGAATTGGCATGTGTTCTCTCTCTCGCTCGAATTCCGCTTGGGCGGGCGCGCCCGGCGGTTCTCCCGCACAGAACCTACCCGTGAGCGCGCCCCGTGGTAAACCTCCGACCGTTGAGTGGGCGCGACTGCGGTGGTACCTTCGCCCGCATGCCGGCTCCGGGATGGTCGCTCGCGGCGCAGACCCACGCTTGACCGGGAGAGGGCGGATCGACCGAGGAGAATTGTCCTCGGCCGCTAGCACGGCGCCGGTCCGCCACCGGCTGCTGGTCTCGTGTCCTGACCGCGCCGGGATAGTGGCGGCGGTGTCCACCTTCCTGGCCGGGCGCGGCGCGAACATAACCTCGTCGGACCAGCACTCCACCGACCCCAGCGGCGGACGCTTCCTGATGCGCATGGAGTACGTGCTCGAGGCCGACGACGGGCGTGCCCTGGCGCGCGACTTCGGGGAGCAGGTGGGCGCCCCCTTCGGGATGGACTGGCGCATCTCGCCGAGCCGCCCGCTCAAGCGCATGGCGGTGCTGGTCTCCCGCGAGGACCACTGTCTGCTCGACCTCTTGTGGCGCTGGCGCCGCGGCGTGCTGGAGGGCGAGATCGTGCTCGTGGCCTCCAACCACGAGGTCTGCCGGGAGGACGCCGACCGCTTCGGGGTGCCCTTCGCCCATGTGCCCGTAGACCCCGACGACAAGCCCGCTGCCGAAGCTGCTCTGCTCGACGAGCTCGCCCGCGCCGGGGTGGAGCTGGCGGTGCTCGCTCGCTACATGCAAATCCTCTCCGCGGGCTTCCTCGACTTGGTGAGCTGCCCGGTGATCAACATCCATCACTCCTTCCTGCCGGCCTTCGTGGGCGCCGACCCGTATCGGCGGGCGCTGGAGCGCGGCGTGAAGATCATCGGCGCAACCGCGCACTACGTGACCGAGAACCTCGACGCGGGGCCGATCATCGAGCAGGACGTCGAGCGCGTGGACCACCGCCTCGACGTGGCCGGGCTGGAGGAACTGGGGCGCGACATCGAGCGCCGCGTCCTGGCCCGCGCGGTGCAGCGGCATCTCGAGGACCGCGTGCTGGTGCTCGAGAACCGGACGGTGGTGTTTTAATGCTGCGCCTACCAGTGCGCTGGCCAAGGAGTAGTCTCGCGTCGAGGCAGCGAGTCGCGGGATTGGGGTGCGGAAGCGCCTAGGTGAGCCAGACCTGGAAGGAGTCACTGACCGTGTCAACATCCGTTGTGCTTCGTGACCGGCAGCGGATCACGGGCCCGTTCACTGGATCCCGGGCCCTCGGCCGCGAGACCCGGGCCTTCGTTCCGTCGGAGCCGCTGATCGAGGTCGAGGATGTCGACTCGAAGGGCAAAGCCGAGCTGCTGAGAGATCCCGAAGTGGTGGCGGTGACCCCCGCGATGCCCACCCGCCTGATCGAGCCGCTGGATGGCGCGGAAGAGGCTGGCGACGGTGCGTGGGGCATCGCCGCGGTGGGAGCAGACAAGTCGCAGTTCACCGGGGCGAAGCCGTCGTTGCTGTCCTCGACACCGGAATCGACGCCACGCACCCGGCGTTCGAAGGCGTGACGCTCGTCGAGGAGGACTTCTCGGGCAGCGGCACGGGCGACAAGCAAGGACATGGCACACACTGCGCGGGCACCATCTTCGGGCGCGACCTCGATGGCGAAAGGGTCGGGATTGCCCGCGGGGTGTCGCGGGCGCTGATCGGGAAGGTCCTCGGCGATGACGGCGGGGGCAGTTCCGAGATGGTGTTCCGCGGCATCCGCTGGGCGGTCGACCACGACGCGAGCGTGATCTCGATGTCGCTGGGATTCGACTTCCCGGGCCTCGTGAAACAGCTGACGGAGTCTGGCTGGCCCGCCGACCTCGCCACCTCGAACGCGCTCGAGGCCTACCGCGGCAACCTGCGGATGTTCGACGCCATCATGGGCCAGGTTCGTGCCGAGGAGGCCTTTGGGGCAGGGACCGTCGTCGTCGCAGCCGCGGGAAACGAGAGCCAGCGCACGGTCGACCCCCGCTACGAGATCGCGGCTTCCCTTCCCGCCGCGGCGGAGGGTGTCATCTCGGTAGGAGCGGTCGCCCAGTCGGGCGCGAACATGACGATCGCGCCCTTCTCGAACACCTTTCCCCGGATCTCAGCGCCTGGGGTCGACATCAAGTCCGCCAAGGTCGGTGGCGGCACCAGGCTCCTCAGCGGCACGAGCATGGCCTGCCCGCACGTTGCCGGTGTCGTCGCGCTCTGGTGGGACCAAGTCCGCGCCGCCCGGCTGCCGGCCACAGCGCAGACCGTCGCAGCCAAAGCCCTGGCGACGGCTCGGACCGACGTCTTCACCCCCGATGTCGACCAGGCTGATCGTGGCGTGGGGCTCGTGGCTGCGCCCTGACCCACCGGTGCACTGCCCACCGAGCCAAGGTTGGGGCGACCCGGCCTCCTGGGAGCGGGCGTACATGGGCATGGGGCCGTGGGAGACGCTGGCCCCCGAGTGGCCGAACGTGCGGGAG
>JALZII010000089.1 GCA_030860365.1 Actinomycetota bacterium | reverse complement strand
CCGCAGGGCCACCTCGATCCCCAGTCCGCCCACGAGCGCGAACACCAGCGCGCCAAAGGCCAGCAGCCCGGCGAGGCCCAACCCGGTGGCCACGGTGGAGTTGTCGGGTCGTGAGAGCGCCCAGGCCACGGCCAGTGCCCCGGCCACCCCGGCAAGCAGCGGCCACTCAGTCGAGGCCAGCAGCAGCGCGAAGCCGATCGCGGCCGCCACGGCCACCGCCCGCGGGTCGAAGCGCCCACGGTGCCCCGAGAGCTCTTCGGGCTCGGCGGCCTCCTCGGCGGGCGAGCGCTCCCAGCGCAGCAGGCCGCGGCGGTAGACCGTCACCTGAACCGTCGAGGCGAAGATCGTCCAGGCCAAGAGGCCGGCAAAGGTGAGCAGCAGGGCGTCGGCCGTGCCCACCTGGAGACCGACGAGGTCCGCCACGTTGCGCGCGCTGCCCGCGTAGGCATCGAGCCCTCCCGCGATGATGAAGATGAAGAACAGGCTGCCCAGGCCGTTCTGGAACAGGCGGATGGCCGAGCACGCGAGCACCTGCCACGGGGCAGCGATCGAGCGCGCCTCCATGCGCCCGAGAACGGGCGCGCTCAGAGCCTGGGTGAACGGCACGCCGAAGCGGGCCGGGCCCATGAGGGCGATGGTCTCGATGAGCGTGGCGAAGCTCGCCCCGAAGCCCTGGCGCAGGCCGCGGCGCTGGGCCACCCGGGCCAGGGCGACACCCCCGGGAAGAGCGACGAAGAAGCCGCCGAAGGGCACCGCGCGCGAGGCCACGAAGGAGACCGTGGCCACGTAGGCCGGGCCGGACGATGACGAGGTCGGCGCGGCGGCTCGGGCCACCCTGCGACGGTAGCGGGCCGGCTAGCGCTGCTGGAGGGGGCCCTGCGACGATGCGGCGGCCGAGCCCGGGCGCCGGCTGGTCGCCCAGACCGGAGCCTCGATGCCGGCCAGCGCGAGCTGCTCGCGCACCCGGGCGACGCCGTCCATGTACTCGAGGGTCTGCTCGAGCTCGAGGAGGGTGGGCTGCAGGATCTCGTCGTCGAGGCCGCAGGAGCCCTCGGCGGACGCTTGGAGGAGGCGGGCCCTCAGGGCGCGAGCCTCCTCGGTCGAGAGCTCGAGGGTGATCGCTTGGCCGTCGTTCAAAGCTTCCACAGTCCTCTTTATCGGCCGGCCCGCGCCAGAGGTTTAGACACCGCAGCCCTCCTCGGGCTCGGACCTCGCGTTTGCGCGGGAGTCCCGACGATCACGGTCACCCAACGGGTACGTTATGAGCGGTGGCCGAGTTCATCGAGCGCTTCCGGCTGTTCACCCTGGGGCTGGTGCTGCTGCCCGGCGAGGTCGTCCCCCTTCACGTCTTCGAGGAGCGCTACAAGACGATGATCGACGAGTGCCTCGATCTCGAGGAGCCGTTCGGCATCGTCTGGCTCGGCGATCACGGCCTGCGCGAGATCGGCTGCAGCGCAAACGTCACGCAGCTGCTCGAGCGCGCGGAGGACGGGCGCATGAACATCCTCGTCCAAGGGGAGGGCGCGTTTCGCCTGCTGCGCCGCCGCGACGACCTCCCCTACCCCGCCGGCGACGTCGAGCTGCTCGACGAGCGGGCCGACCCGCCGGGCGACGACCAGGGGGCCGCCACCCGCTCACGCTACGCCGACATCGTGGAGCGGGTGACCGACTCGCGCCCGAGCGAGAGCGACCTGGAGGAGCTCGACGCCTACGGGATGGCCGCCACGCTGGACTTCGAGCTCGAGGCCAAGCAGGAGCTGCTCGAGCTGCGCTCGGAGTCCGAGCGCCTCGTCCGCCTGCGCGAGCTGTTCGACAAGGCGCTGCGGCGCATTGACCAAGCCGAGACGGCCGCCGAGCAGGCGCGCTCGAACGGCCGGGTCAAGCGGTGATCGACTCGGGCGGCGCCCCTACCAGCTATCCGAACGCCGTCGCGCCGCCGCGCCGTGGGTCGCCCCCGCCGCTCAGCTCGCCGTCGGTTCGGGCCACCGCCTGGACGCCGCCGAAGAAGAGGTTGGTCTCGGTCCAGCGGCGCACTCGGTAGCCGCGCCGCTCGAGGCGGTCGAGGGCGCCGCCGTCCACACCGGGCTCGGCCTCGACCACGTCGCCCTCCACGTGCAGCCGCGGGCGGTCGACCGCGTCCTGGGCGGACAGACCGTGGTCCACCACCCCGAGCACTGTCTGCAGGATCGCCGAGCGGATGCGGTTCGAGCCCGCCGAGCCGAGCGCCATCTCGGGCTCCCCGTCGCGCAGCACCACCGTCGGGGCCATCATGCTCGGCACCCGCGCGCCGGCAGGATGGCGATGGTGCCCGAAGGGGTTCAGGTCGTCCTCTCCGAGCATGTTGTTGAGGTGCACGCCGGTCTCGGGGACCACCACCCCCGAGCACGACCCGTTCGAGCAGGTGACCGTGGCGCAGTTGCCCTCGGCGTCGAGCACGGCGATGTGCGTGGTGCTGCCCAGCCGCGAGCGGACCTCCCCCGCCACGCTGTCGAGCGCGTGGGCGGCCAGGAAATGCTCCAGGTAGCCCTCGCTGGCGAGCCCCTCGAGGAACTCCTCGTCGCGAGCCTGGTTGGTGGTGGCGATCACCTCGGCCACCGATGCCGGATCGCCGGAGTCGGCCAGGCGCTCGAGGATCCCCAGCGCGTCGGCGATGAGGATGCCACCGCTCGAGGGCGGGGGGTTGGTGAGCACCTCCCGCCCGGCGTAACCCACGCGTGCGGGCTCGCGCTCGACCACCCGATAGGAGGCGAGGTCCTCGGCGCTCAGCAGGCCACCTCGGTCGAGCACCCACTGCGAGACCACCCGGCCCACGTCGCCGTCGTAGAGAAAGCCGGGGCCCTCGCGCCCGAGGCGCTCGAGCAGGGCGCCCAACTCGGGCAGGCGCATCGTCTGCCCGGCGCGCAGCAGCTCACCGCCCGGCGCCAGCAGCTCGGAAGCCTCCGGCGTCGAGCGGAAGATGGGCTCGAGCACGCCGAACAGCAGGGCCTGCACTGGCACGACCTCTATCCCCTCGCGCGCCGCACGCGCGGGAGCCGCGCACAGGTCGGCGAGCGTGAGCGTGCCGAAGCGCCGAAGGGCCTCGGCCACCCCCGCGGCCGTGCCGTAGGCACCGCACGAAGCCGGTCCCACGTTGAAGCGCTGCACCGCGCCCTCGGCGAAGGTCACGTCGATCGGGGCGAGCGCCGCCGCCGCGGGCCCGTCGACGCCGAGGCCGGGCGCGGCCACGAAGAAGTCCAGCAGGCGGCTCTGGCCGTCGGCGGTATGGACGAGCATGAACCCGCCTGCGCCCGGACCAGTGAGCGGTGGCTCGGCCACGAACGACATGAGCACGGCCGCCACGGCGGCGTCGACGGCGTTGCCGCCCTCGCGCAGGACCTCGGCACCGGCCTGAGCGGTGAGCGGATGTCCCGCGGCGACGACCCCCTTCATGCCCGCAAGCTACCGCCGGCGCGGGCTCGGCACTCCCCGCAAGCTGCCGGGGATCGGGTGGCCGGCTTCCCCCAGCGGCGCTGGGCCGGGGACTACCGGCGCGGGAGGAACTCGGGCACTTCGACGTCCCCCAGCGAGCTGGAGCGAGCTGCGCGCCGCACCCGGGGCTCGCGGTCGGCTGGGATCCGCGCGGGCTCGCGATCGCGGCTCATGGGCTGGGCCCGGCGCGTGGGCTGCTCGTCGCGCGCGGGCTGCTCGCGGCGGACGGGCTGCTCGCGGCGCGAGGGCTGCGCGCCGTAGCCGGTGGCCACCACGGTGATCCACACCTCGTCGCCCATCTTCTCGTCGACCATCGCGCCGAAGATGATGTTGGCGTCGGGGTGGGCCACGTCGGCCACTGCCTTGGCGGCGTCGTTGACCTCGAAGAGCGAGAGATCGGAGCCGCCGGTGATGGAGAGCAGGATCGACTGTGCGCCGTCGAGCGAGGTCTCCAGCAGCGGAGACTCGATCGCGTGCTCCACGGCGTCGATGGCCCTCGACTCGCCGGAGCCCATGCCGATGCCCAGCAGCGCCTGGCCGGCGTCGGCCATGATCGTCCGCACGTCGGCGAAGTCGAGGTTGATCAGGCCGGGCAGGGTGATCAGGTCGCTGACGCCCTGGACGCCCTGGCGCAGCACGTCGTCGGCCACACGAAAGGCCTCGACCATCGAGGTCTTCTTGTTGAGCACCGAGAGGAGCCTCGAGTTGGGGATCACGATGAGCGTGTCCACCTCGGCGGCGAGCTCCTCCACCCCCTCCTCGGCCTGGTCGCTGCGTCGCGCGCCCTCGAAGGAGAACGGCTTGGTGCAGATCCCCACCGTGAGCGCCTTCACCTCGCGCGAGATGCGCGCGACGACGGGAGCCGCACCGGTGCCGGTGCCACCCCCGGCGCCGGTGGCGATGAAGACCATGTCCGCGCCCTTGAGCAGCGCCTTGAGCTCGTCGTACTCCTCCATGGCGGCCTGGCGACCCACCTGGGGGTTGGACCCGGAGCCCAGGCCGCGGGTCACCTCGCTGCCGATGTGCAGCTTGGTGGGCGCGGCCGACTGCTCGAGCGACTGGAGGTCGGTGTTGACGGCGATGAACTCCACGCCCGCGATCTGGGCCTCGATCATGCGGTCCACGGCGTTCACCCCGGCCCCGCCCACGCCGATGACGCGCAGGACGGGCTGGCGCGAGGGGCTCTGGTCGGTCGACCAGGCGGGGACGGTGGGCTCGGCATCAGGCTCGGGCGCGCGAATCGGATCGCGCTCCAGGATGTTCTCGGGAATGTCGCTGGAGAAGACGGTGCGCAGGCGCTCCTCGGGCGTAGGCG
>JALZII010000291.1 GCA_030860365.1 Actinomycetota bacterium | reverse complement strand
GCCGATGCCCGCGCGGCGTCGCGAGCGCGTCACGGCCAGGCGTCCGAGGCGCGCCCGCGCGCCGTCGAGCACCAGCCGGCAGGTGCCCACCACGTCCTCGTCTTCGACGGCCACCAGGTGGAGGGCCTCGTGGTCGCGCCCGTCGCGGTCGGCCGAGGGGGCGACGCCCTGCTCGCCGGCGAACACGCGCTCACGAAGGTCAAGCGCGGCGCTGACCTCGCCCCCGCCTCGGGCTGGGCGGACCTCACCCTTCATCAGGCGCCTCGTCAGTCCGGGGGGTCCGGGCTCAGCGCACGTAGCGGTCGATGTCGTCCGACAGCCTGCGCTCGCTCGCGTACCCGCCCTGCTTGAGGTAGGCGAGCTTGCCCTTCGCGTCGTAGAACGCCGTGGCCGGGAACGCAACCCTGGCGTTGAAGACGCCCGCAACCTGCTGATCGGGGTCGCTGTAGCTCGGGTAGGGCACGTGATCTCGCAGGAGGAACTTGCGGGCGTCAGCGTCCACGTCCTGCGAGTTGACTCCGAGGAAGGCGACGCGGTCACCCGTCCTGCCTGCCTGGTTGGCGAAGAAGGGGAACTCCGCCCGGCATGGGCCGCACCACGAGGCCCACTTGTTGACCACGACCGGGTGGCCGCGCAACTCACGCAGGCGGCGCTCGAAGGCCTCCTTGCCGCCGCCGAGCAGGGTGGAGGCCTCGTCGCGCAGCTTCCTGAGCTCGACCGGAGCGTCCGGGGAGAGCGTGGCCGTGCGCTTTGGCGCCGCGGCCGGGCGCTCGGCCGAGTCCGAGCCGCAGCCCACGGCCACTGCCGCACAGGCGAGGACGGCGAGCACTCGACGCATCGCCGCAAGGGTGACAGACACCCGTCCGCCGCCAGCGGAGGAGCGCAGGCCGGGCGTTGGCCGGCCGAGCACCGCACGCTCGACTCGATTTCACTGCTTTAATAGGGGAAGACCGCCCGCGGAGGGGCGGTGTCAATGCCGCCCCGGCCATCCGGTGGCGACGACCTGACGGCCGGACCTCGCCGCTTCCCGCGATGGCCCACATCGGAGCGCAGTAGGCGGCTCGGCCCGAATCCTCACTCACAGAACAGGCCCACGTGGCTCATAGCCATTCCCAGACTGCACAGGCGCCGGTGTCCGGTGCCGAGCTAAGGCGCGCCGAGGCGTTCGCCCGGGAGTCCTTCGTCCTCGAGGGCGAGGACGCCGCGACGGCGCTCGCCGGCGGCACTGCTCGCCGTCGCGCGCTGGACGCCGCCCTGGCCGAGCTCGAGCAGGGTCGGGGCGAGCCGTCGCTGGCCTGGCGGCGCGAGTACTCGCTGATGCTGGGCCTCGAGCGCCTCCTGGCCGAGGAGGAGCCGCACCTGGCCGACGGCACCACGCTCTCCGCCCATCAGGTCGACGCACTGTCGGGCACGCTCATCGCGCTCACCTCGGAGATCCAGGAGTCGGGTACCCGCAACGGTGGAAAGCCGGCCGAGGTCGAGGAGCTGCCGAGCACGGAGCCGGCGCTCGAGCTCGAGGTCGACGACGACGACGACGACGACGAGGACGACGACGAGGAGGACGAGGACGAGGACGACAGGCTGGCCGACTACGAGGAGCCGGTCGACTGGGACCCGGCCTCCGAGCCCGAGGAGGGCGAGAACGCCGAGGACACGCCGCCTCTCGACGACGACCCCGGCGCGGCGCGCCGCTTCTGGTTCGAGCACGCCACCGGCGCGGGCAAGACCGTGGCCGCCATGGGCTTCGTGGAGGCCTCGCGCACCGGCGGCGTGCTGATCCTCACCCACCGCCGAAATCTCGTGGAGCAGTTCGAGGGGGAGCTGCGCACCCGCGGCTACCGCGACCGCGCCAGCGCCGCGCTCACAGCCGAGGGTCTCGGCCGAAACGGGCACGAGCCCGCGGCCGGGGGGCCCGTCACCGTCGAGACCTACCAGTGGTTCGTGCGCAACGCCGGCAAGGTCTCCGACGCCTACACGGTCGTCATCTGCGACGAGGCCCACACGGCCCTGGGCGAGAAGACCAGCGCGGCCATCCGTCAGTGGAAGGGCCCGGTGTTCGTGGGCATGACCGCCACCGGCGCGCTCATCGCCCGCCACGTCACCGACCTCTTCCCGACGCAGACGTCCCGCTTCGACCTGGCGCAGGCTGCCCGCCGGGGGGTGATCTCCCCGCTTCGCTGCGTTCGCATCCCGCCGGGGGTGGGGGTGCGCTCCATCGCCAACGTGCCACTGCGTCGCGGCGAGGTCGACCAGGACTTCGACCAGGAGGAGCTGGCCGAGCTGCTGGATCAGGCGCCGTTCAACATCGCGGTGGCCGACCTCTACAAGGTGCGCTTCCGCGACGTTCCCGGGGTGGTCTACTCCGCCGGCGTGCGCCACGCGCACAATGTGGCCGACGCCATGCGGGATGCCGGCCTCAAGGCGGTGGCGGTCTCGGGCGAGACGCCCAAGCGCGAGCTCACCCGCATCCTTGCCTCCTACGAGCGTGGTGACATCGACGTCCTGGTCAACGCCCAGCTGCTGGCCGAGGGTTGGAACTCGCCACGGGCCACGGTCTGCATGCACCTGGCACCCACCGCCTCGCGGCGCATCTACCAGCAGCGCGTGGGACGGGTCACGCGGCGCACACCCGGCAAGGAGGCGGGCATCGTCGTGGACTTCGTCCACCCGGCCACCACCAACGACGACCCGGTGGTCACGCTGCACTCCCTGCTCGACCGCGACGTCTACCGGGGCGGCGCGATCGTGGTGGGCCCCGTGCGACGCGGACGCGGGCGCCGGCTGCGCGTGGAGCGTCGCGTGCTGCCTGTGACGCCCGACCCCGATAGGCGCGCGCAGGTCTTCGAGCGCGAGCTGTGGCGGATGGCGGTGGAGCACCTCTCGTGGAACGAGGAGCACGTGTGGGCGGCCCTGGCGGGCGCCCGCGTGGCCACCAACAACTGGCGCCGGGCGCGGGCGATGCTGCACTTCGACTCCACCGGCGAGCTGCGGCGGCGCTTCCTGCTCACGTGCCTGCAGCGAAACCGCAACAGTCCCCTGCGCCAGCGCGCGCTGACCGAGGTGGGGAACCTGCGTGACCCCGAGGCCTTCGCCGAGGCGGTGGAGCTGCTGGGAACGTGGGTGCGCGATGAGCGCCGCGAAGGCGTGAAGATCCTGCTGCAGGCCCTCGCCGAGCGTCAGATCGGAAGCCGCGAGCAGGCATCGCGCTGGACTTGGGACCTGGCCGAGTTCACCCAGGACGTACACGAGGAGTACGCCGTGCAGCGCTGGCCGGAGACCAAGCGCCTGCTGGGGCTGCTGGTGAACTCCTCGGGGCCTGCCCATGCGCGCAACGCCCGCCGGATCGTGCAGGCGGCACGCAAGCAGGATCGCCGCCTGGCTGCCTCGCTGCTGGCCGCGGCGCGCACCCACACTCCTGAGGCACGCCAGCTGGTGGACGGCGCGCGCACGCGCATGGCGCGCAAGCCCTCGGCGCTGGCCCGTGAGCTGCTTCGCAACTTTCCCAAAGGTCGTCGCCGGCGCGGCGGGCGCCGCCGCAAGCGAAAGGGCGGCGGCGAGGGCAACGGCAAGGTGGACCAGGGCAAGCAGCCGCAGGTGCTGGACACGCAGGACACCCCCGATCGCGGGGGGCAGGCGGGCAGCGGCGAGGAGGTCGGGCCCGAGCGCGACGCCGCTTGATCGCCTCGCCCCCGCCCACGGGCGGCGCTGGTCCTAGCGCAGGAGGTGAACCTCGCCGGCGTCGAGGGCCTCTCGGCCCCCGGGGGTCTGCACGAGCAGCGCTCCGGTGTCGTCTACGCCGCAGGCCACGCCTTCGCCGCCCTGCCAGCGGATGCGCCGGCCGCGGAGGGCATCGCGGTCAGCCCACGCCGCCAGGACCTTGTCCCGCGGGTCCCCGAGCCGGGCTTCGAGCGTGCTGAGGAGCGTCTCCAGCGCCCCCTCGACGGAGGGCGACCGCCCAGCGGCGATCTCGATCGAGGTGGCGATCTCCCGCAGCTCCTCCGGCAGCTCCTCGGACGAGGTGGCCACGTTGAGGCCGATCCCGAGGACCGCCCACCCTTCCTGCGGACGTCCCTCGACGAGGATCCCCGCCACCTTGCGACCGTCGACCCAGACGTCGTTGGGCCACTTGATCGCGCAGTTCACACCCGCCGCCTCGCAGGCCTCGGCCACGGCCACCGAGGCGGTGAGCGGGAGCAGCTCGTCGAAGTCGTGGAGGACGAGCGACATGAGGACCGCGGAATGCGGCGGCGCGGCCCACGGCCGCCCCTGCCGGCCGTGGCCGGCGGCCTGTTCGTCGGCCGTCACCAGCGTGCCGGGGGGCGCTCCGCCTTGGGCCAGCTCCTTGGCGCGTTCGTTGGTCGAGGAGGTCAGGCGGTGATGCAGACGCGGGAGCCCGAGCATCTAGAGCGCCCGCACGCGGATCTCGACGCCCGGCGCCAGCCCGAGGGTCGAGGCCGCATCCCCACGGTTGACGGCCAGACGCTGGATGCCGTGGTTGAGGTCGATCACGCGGGCCTCGGGGGCGACGCCCGCGACCACGCCGTGCAGGACGCCCACGAAGTCGTCCTCGTACCGTAGTCGCTGAGCAGGGAGACCATCATCCGGCGGCGTCGGCCACCAGGGCGTCAACCAGCCCGTCGAGGTCGTGCCTCGTCGCCTCCACGTCGACCTTCAGCCCGTGCTCGCGCGCGGTCGCGCTGGTCACGGGGCCGATGGAGACCACGCGCGGCCCAGGGGGCAACCGGTCGCCGAGCGACTCGAGGAGGAAGCGGACGGTGGAGGAGGCGGTGAAGGTCACGTGGGAAGCCCGCGCCAGTCCGGCGCGCTCCTCATCGCCCAGTGGCTCGACCACCGTCTCGTAGAGGGGAACCACGTCGACCTCGGCGCCGCGTTCGCCCAAGGCGTCGGGCAGCACGTCGCGGGCTTCGGCCGCGCGAGCCACCAGCACGCGCTTTCCGGCCACCTCGGTCTCCTCGAGCGCCTCGACCAGCGACTCGGCGAGGGAGCGCGGCGGGACCACGTCCGCTGTCAGGCCGCGGGCGGACAGCTCTTTCGCGGTGCCTGGCCCGATGGCGGCCACAACCGCCCCGGCCAAGGCGCGCGCATCCTTTCCGTGGGCGGCGAGTCCCTCGAGGAGCAGCTTCGCCCCGTTGGGGCTGGTCAGGCAGACGAGGTCGTAGTCCTCGATGCGCTCGAGCTGGTGCGGTGGAGCCTTCGCCACGATCCGGATGGCCGGCGTCTCGATCACCTCCGCACCCAGCGCGCGCAGGCGCCCGGCCAGCTCGCTGACCTGGGCACGCGCTCGGGTCACGGCCACGCTCCTTCCGTGCAGCGGTCGTCGGTCGATCCAGCCGAGCTCGAGGGCGGCGACGGGCCCTACCACCGTGATCGCCGGCGGTGAGACCTGCGCCTCGGCCACGCGGCGGGGAAGCTCGGCCAGCGGCGCGCGCAGCGAGCGCTGGGCCGGAAGGGTGCCCTGGGCGACCACCGCTGCGGGCTCGGTGCCCGGCCGGCCCGAGGCGATCAACCGCTCGGCGATCTTGGGCAGGTTGCGCACGCCCATGTAGAAGACCAACGTGCCGGGGAAGGCGGCCAGCGCCGGCCAATCGACGGCGGTTTCGGGCTTCTCGGGGTCCTCGTGGCCGGTCACAAAGGCCACGGCCGAGGCCGAGTCGCGGTGGGTTACGGGCACGCCCGCGTAGGCCGGCGCGGCCACGCCCGCGGTCACGCCCGGCACCACCTCGAAGCGCACGCCGGCCTGCGCCAGCGCGGCCGCCTCCTCACCGCCGCGCCCGAAGACGAAGGGATCGCCCCCCTTGAGGCGAACCACCCGCTGTCCCTGGTGACCGAGCTCGACCAGGAGGCGGTCGATGTCCGCCTGGGCCATGGCCGCGGCGCCCGGCGCCTTGCCCACGTAGGTCAGCTCGCAGTCCGCCCGGGCGCCGCGAAGGGCGCCGTCGGGGATGAGGCGGTCGTAGAGGATCACGTCGGCCTGCGCGATCAGCTCGAGCGACCGCGCGGTCATCAGCCCGGGATCGCCGGGCCCCGCCCCGACCAGGTACACGATGCCCTCGTAGATCAGCCACCATCCTGGCCGGCGCCCTTGGACCCCGTCCATGCCTCGGCCTCGTCGAGAATCTCTCCAGCCCCTGCCGCGACCATGCGCTCGCCGACCGAGGCGCCCAGGGCAGCGGGCTCCGACGCGAGGCCCTCGAACCGGTCCCGCACCCAGCGGCTGCCATCCGGCAGCCCGGCGTAGGCACTCAACGAAAGCGTCTGTCCCTCCAGCGTGGCGAGCGCGCCCATCGGCGTGTCGCAGCTGGCGTCCAGCGCCGAGACCAGCGCGCGTTCGGCCGTCAGGCAGACCAGCGCCTCCGGGTCGGTCACGGCGGCCGCTGCCTCGGCGGCCACCGCATCGTCTGAGCGGGCCTCCAGGGCGATGCAGCCCTGTCCGGCGGCCGGGGTCATCTCGCCTACCGCGATAGGCGAGCCCTCAGAGCGCCCAAGCCGAGCCAGACCGGCGCACGCCAGCACGATCGCGGCGAACTCATCCCCGGCCAGTCGCCTCAGACGGGTGTCGACGTTGCCGCGCAGCTCGCAGACCACCAAGTCCGCCCGCAGCGCCAGGAGCTGCGAGCGCCGCCGAACGCTGGCCGTGCCCACCGTGGCGCCGGCGGCCAGCTCGGATAGGGCGGCGCCGCACAGCGCGTCCCGCGCGTCGGCGCGGTCGGGCACACCCACCAGCGCCAGGCCTTCGGGCAGCACAGCGGGCACGTCCTTTGCCGAGTGCACCGCCAGGTCGACCTCGCCCGCCAGCAGCGCCTCTTCGAGCTCCTTCACGAAGCGGGCCTTGTCGCCCACCGACCCGCGGTCGCCCGAGGTCTCCAACGGGACGATCTCGGTGTCGCCGATCATGTCGGCCACCAGCTGTGCCTGAGCCAGCGCCAACGCGCTGCCGCGGGTGCCGAGCCTCACCCGCGCCGGCGGCGGCGAGAGCCCAGCTCGGTCACCGAGGCGGTGGCTCGCTCATAGCGCCGCAGCGCAGGCCGGGCGTCGGCCGGCCGAGCACCGCCGCTCGATTCGGTCTCCGCGGGCAGGTCGAGCGCGAACAGGTCGCGCAGCGCCTGCACGTAGCGGTAGGAGTCCTCGTCGTCGGTGGCGCCCTTGAGCCTCAGCGTGGGCTCGTGCAGCAGCCGGCCCACGATCGAGCGCGCCATCGCGCCCAGGCGCCGGCGGTCGGCTTCCGACAGCGACTCCCAGCGCCGCTCGTTCTCGCGCAGCACCTGCTCCACGATGGACTCGCCGCGTTCGCGCAGCGCGGCCACGGTGGGCAGCACGTCCAGCCGGGCCAGGAACTCGTCGAAGCGCTCGACGTCGCGCTCCACGAGCGTGCGCGCGCGCGTCGCCTCGGCCTCGCGAGCCGAGAGGTTGCGTGCCACCGCGCGCTGGAGGTCGTCCATGTCGTAGAGCGCGATGCCCGCCAGCTCGCGCACGGTGGGGTCGATGTCGCGCGGCACGGCGATGTCGATGAGCACCAGCGGCCGCCCCGCGCGCGCCTCGGCCACGACCTCGAGCGCCTCGCGCCCGATGATCTGGTGCGGCGAGCCCGTGGAGCTGACAACTATGTCCGCGTGGTCAAGCTCGGCGGGCAGGTCCTCGAAGCGCACCGCCCCACCGCCGAAGCGCGAGGCCAGGCCGATGGCGCGGTCGTAGTGGCGGTTGGCCATGAAGACGGTCTCGACTCCGCGCTCGCGCAGCGAGCGCGCCGTCAGCTCGCCGTTCTCGCCGGCGCCCACCACGAGCACCCGCCGTTGCGAGAGGTCGCCCAGCATGTCGGCCGCGAGCTCCACCGCCACGCTGGAGACAGACACCCGTGATCGGCTCACGCCGGTCTCGGTGCGTACGCGCTTGCCCGTGGCCAGCGCCTCGCGGAACAGCCGGTTGGAGATGGGCCCGGTGGCGCCCTCCACCAGCGCCAGCTCGTAGGCGCGCTTGACCTGACCCTGCACCTCCGCTTCGCCCACGATCATCGAGTCCAGTCCCGAGGCCACCTCGAACAGGTGCGAGACGGCCTCCCGCCCGCGCATGGAGTAGAGGTGCCCGAGCAGCTCTGTGGGCCGGATCTCGGCCTCCCGGGCCAGCACGGCCAGCGTCGCCGACTCGGCCTCGACAGGGTCGGTGACCACCAGCACGACCTCCGTGCGGTTGCAGGTGGAGATGGCTACGGCCTCCTGCACGGCCTCGTGGGCCACCAGCTCCCCCAGCACGCGGGCCGCGCGACCCTCGGGCAGGGCCAGACGCTCGCGCAGGGCAAGCGGCGCGGTCTTGTGCGAGGCGCCGAGGGTGAGCAGCTCGGCGCTCATGCCGGCTGGCGCGGGCGCTCGAGCTCGGGCTCGTCCTGCGGTTCGTTGTGCTCGACCATCTCCTCGATCTCACGGGAGATGCGGGCGATCTTGGCGCCGATGATCGCCACGTAGATCAGGATCAGCACCAAAAACACGACGTAGGCGCCGGCTACGTACTTGCCCGCCTCGTCGAGCGGCAGCGCGGGCATCAGGAGGCCGCGGCGGCCAGGCGCGAGCGCAGGCGCTTGAGGTTCATCGCCGCGTGCTTGGAGGTCAGCTCGAGCTTCCAGAGCGTCACGAACAGCAGCGTCATGGCCACGATCGAGACGAGGAAGGTCAGGCGCATCTCGCCCGGCAGGTTGCCGCCGGTCTGGGAGAGCACGCGCGGGTGCGTGAAGGTCTCAGCCATCCGCACGGCGGCGAAGTTGATCGGCACGAAGGCGCCGGCTGCGATCGCGAACACCGAGGAGGCGCGAGCCTGGCGCTCGGGGTCCTCGATCGAGAAGCGCAGCGGGTAGTAGACGCAGTAGAGGAGGAAGACGACCAGGAACGAGACCAGCACGGGCTCGTCCCACACCCACCAGTGGCCCCACGACGCCTTGGCCCAAATCGCGCCGGTGATCAGCACGCCCGCGCCGAGGATGATCGAGAGGTGGATGGCCACATACGAGCGCATGTCCCACGAGGGATCGCGGGAACGAAGGTGCTTGATGGCCATCACGCCGCCGGCCACGAAGCCGCCCAGCGCCACGATGGCCATCGGCACGTGCACGTAGAAGATCTTCTGGATAAAGCCCTGGTCGCCGTCGGTGGGCGCGTAGAAGAACACCAGCGCGAAAGCGGCGAGGGTCGCCACGACGGTGGCGACGGAGAGTGTCTTGAGGCCCTTGGCGTACGTCAATCGTCGAGCAGGTAGTCGAATACGGCCACTGAAAGCAGTGCGAACACCAGATCGTAGAGGCTGAGAAGTCCCAGCCAGCGGCCGAGGTCCTCGGGTGAGCCGTCGCCGCTGAACAGCGGCTCGGTGGCGCCTGCCGCAGCGATCAGCAGCGGGGTCAGCAGCGGGAGAAGCATCAGGGGCACCACCAGATCCCGTGCGCGGCCCTCGGACGCCAGGGCGGCAACGAGTGCCCCCACGCTCGCCAGGCCCAGGTTGGCCAGCGCCAGCACCGCCAGCAGCTCGGGCTGCAGCCCCGGCCCCAGCAGCAGCAGCGTGAAGGTTGGAAGGGCCACCAGCTCCACCAGCGTGAGGTAGACAAAGAGCGCGGCGGCCTTGGCCACGAACAGGCCCGTGCGGTCCACCGGCGCCAGCAGCAGGCCCTCGATGCCGCCCTGCTCGCGCTCGGCGGCGAACAGGCGGGTGACGCCGATCACCGAGGCCAGCAGCAGCGTCACCCAGAGGACGCCGGAGGCCAGCTCTCCGTCGAGCGAGTCGCGGTCCAGGCCGAAGTGAAAGAGCACGAACGCGGTGACGCAGAACAGCAGCATCGCCGGCACCGACTCCTTGGTGCGCGCCTCCAGGCGCAGGTCCTTGCGCAGGATGGCCGACACGGCGCGGATCACCCGTAGGCCTCCTCGAGTGCCACCGCGCGTCCATCCCTGAGCGCCAGCACGTGGTCCGCTTCGGCCCGCCCGGCCTGCACGTCGTGGGTCACGAGCACCCGCGTGCGCCCGGAGGCTCGGCCGATCAGCGGCTCGAGCAGCTCTGCCGCGGCGGGGTCCAGCCCGGCGCGCGGCTCGTCGAGCAGCAGCAGCGGAGGATCGTGCAGCACCGCGCGAGCGGTGGCCACGCGCTGCACCATGCCGCGCGAGAGCTCGCGCACGGGCTCCTCGCCGCGGGTTTCCAGGCCCACCGCGGCGAGCACCTCTTCGACGCGGTCGCGACCGGCACCGTGCAGGCGCGCGTGGTAGCGGAGGTTCTCGCGCGCGCTGAGATCGAGGTAGAGCAGCGGCTCGTGGCCCAGCAGCCCCACCTTCCCCCGCACCTTCCAGGCCTCGGCGGGCAGCTCGGCACCGAGCACGCGGACCGTGCCGGCGTGGGGGCGCAGCAGCGTGGCCAGCACCCGCAGCAGCGTGGTCTTGCCCGCGCCGTTGGAGCCGAGCACGCTGAGCGTCTGGCCCTCGCCGACCGACACGGTGACTCCCGAGAGGGCCATCCGTTCGCCGTAGCGGCGCTCGAGGCCCTCGAGCTCGATCGCAAGCGACACGCGCCACAGCCTAGGTCGGCGCCCGAGGGCGCCCCCAGCGGGCTCGAGGGTAAGGGTCTCATCTAGCCTCGCTCCAGCGTCTCGGCAGCGTGCTTGATGGTCGGCTCGACCACCGGCCAGGACTCGCCGATCGCCTTCGGGTTGCCCGGGAAGTTGACGATCAGCGTGCGGCCCCGAACACCCGAGACGCCGCGAGTGAGGATTCCGAGCGGGGTGTGCTTCCGCGAATCGGCGCGGATTGCTTCGGCCCAGCCCGGCGCCTCGCGGTCGATCACGTCGCGGGTGGCCTCGGGCGTCACGTCGTCCGGGGTGAGGCCGGTGCCCCCCGTGGTGAAAACGAAGCGCGCACCCTCCTCGTCGGCCAAGCGGCGAAGGGCCGCCGCGATCGCCTGGCGGTCGTCGGGGACCAGCTCGTGGCTGACTTCGAGCTCGGCGGCCGCGCAGAGATCCACGAGCTCGCGCCCCGAACGGTCCTCCCCGTCGCCGCGGGCCAGCGAGCTCGACACGGTGATCACGCCCGCTCTCACCGCCGCCAGTCCTCCTTGCCGCCCGTCTTCTCGAGCAGCAGGACGGGTCCGACCTCGACGCCGCGCTCGAGCCCCTTGACCATGTCGTAGACCGTGAGCGCGGCCACCGACGCCGCGGTCATCGCCTCCATCTCCACCCCGGTGGAGGCGTTGGTGCGCGCCTCGGCGGTCACCCGCACGCCCTCCTCGCCGACTTCGATCGACACGTCCACGAAGGACAGCGGCAGCGGGTGGCAGAGCGGCACGAGCTCGGCGGTCCGCTTTGCCCCCTGGATGCCGGCGATCCGGGCGGTCGACACCACGTCGCCCTTGGGGGCGTCCCCGCTGGCCACGGCCGTGGCGGTCTCGGCGCTCATGCGCACGAAGCCCTCGGCCACGGCCCGGCGCTCGGTGGCGGGCTTGGCGCCGACGTCGACCATCCGGGCCCGGCCGGCGTCGTCGAGGTGCGACAGCTCGCTCATCTCGCCGCCAACTCGTTCCTGACTCTCAGACGGCCCACGAGCTAGAAGTGTCGCTGGTCGCCCGCCACCGGCGTGTTCTGCTCGCTCACCGTCGCTGCTGAGGCGCCCTCAGCCACAGCGACAGGTGTGCGGGCTGCAGCGTCTCTCGCACCACCGCCGCCAGATCGGCGTTGAGCGCCGCCAGGTCCACCTCGTCACGCAGGCGGCTCGAGAAGGCACCGATCGGGTTCGACGGCACCCTGGAGGCCACCAGCGCGCCGGTGGTGGCGAACGCCAGCGCGGCAACTAGGAAGGCCAAGCCCCCGGCCCCGGTCAGGCCGAACCCGTCGGCGGGCGTCGACTCACCCAGGCCCAGCACCAGCAAGACGAGCGTCGGGAGGGCGATCGCGACGCAGAGCCCCCAGGCGAGCCCGGCCACCCGGCGCGCGGTCACCGGGCCGCCCCCGGCCCTGCGTCTCGTGACCCTCCTTCGAGGATCTCCTTGAGCCGCCGGGCGTTGGCCTCGAGCTCGCGCCTGGTCGCGCGGCCGACCAAGGGGCCCCCGAGACGCGAGGCGGCTCCCCGCGTCTCGATCGTCCACGTCAGGCGGGTGGCGCCGTCCAGGGGCTCGAGGACGAACGTGCCGCGGAAGGGAACGGCTGCGTCCTCGGACTCGATCGCCGACCGCGAGACCGGGTCGTGCTCGACGCAGGTCCAAGTCGTCTCCACCTCGCGGCCGTAGAAGCGGCGCCGCTCGGTCGCTTCGGTGCCTACCCGCAGCGGCCCGGGCGTGTGGGGGCTGATCGCCACGAGGCTGGGCTGTCAGCTTGGGTAGTTGGCCGGGTCCGCGATGAACGCGAAGACGTCCTCGCGCGGGCGGCGGATCTCGACCGTGTGCTCGTACACGCGGTGTGCGACGCGCTCGCGATCGCCTGCTGACCGCGCTGGCTCACGACCGCGCCAAGGCGTCGTCCTCCGACTCGTGGATGCCGACCGCCTCGCCGTGCGCGTCAGCTCGAAGATCTGCTCAAGCACCGCTGCAGGCCCAGGAACCCGCTAAGCCGTGCCATACACTGGATAGCACGGCATGGCACGAACTGGGGGCAATCTGACGATCAGGCTGGATGCGGCCACGCTGAAGCGCCTGGAGACGCGACGCCAGCGCGCCGGGGAGACGAAATCACGCCTCGCCCAGCGCTACATCGCCGAGGGCATGGCGATGGAGGAC
>JALZII010000234.1 GCA_030860365.1 Actinomycetota bacterium | reverse complement strand
CCCCAGGGCCAGGAACCCCGCGGCAAGGGCCGCGAGCGCCCCGGCCGCCAGC
The DNA here is from genome assembly GCA_030860365.1 of Actinomycetota bacterium. Classification (GTDB taxonomy): domain Bacteria; phylum Actinomycetota; class Thermoleophilia; order Solirubrobacterales; family Thermoleophilaceae; genus JACCZR01. The sequence goes on along the minus strand of JALZII010000234.1, from coordinate 4,507 downwards.
AGCCTGCGCCGCTCCACCGTTCCGGGGTCGCGACCCTCGCTGCCGAGGCGGACCACGGCGTGCAGAAGCGCGGTGAGGGCGCGCGCCACGGCCGGAGACCTGTCGGCGACCGCGGACCGCGTGCCGGCGGCCGCTTCGCGCAGCGCCAGCAGCCCGAGGAAGCCGGCGGCGAACGCCACCGTTGCCGCGCTCACGTCTCGCTCCGCTCGACGCCGCTCAGCCGCCGCGCCAGCTCGCCCCGGGACGGCGCCCTCACGCGGCCTCTCTCACCAAGCAGCTCGCGCGTGCCCGCGCCCCCGGCCACCCGCACCACCTCGCAGATCGAGACGAGCCGTCGGGCGCCGTCCGGCGCTCGCACCTGATGGACGACGAGATCGAGGGCGCTGGCCACCTGCTCGCGGACCGCGTCGTGCGGGAGACCCACGCCGGCCATGAGCGCGAGCGTCTCGACCCGCCGCAGGGCGTCGGCCGGCGAGTTTGCGTGCACGGTCGTCAGCGAGCCGTCGTGGCCCGTGTTCAGCGCCTGCAGCATGTCCAGCGCCTCGGGCCCGCGGACCTCCCCCACCACGATCCGGTCGGGTCGCATGCGCAGCGCGTTGCGCACCAGCTGACGGATGGTCACCTCGCCGCGCCCCTCCAGGTTGGCCGGGCGCGCCTCGAGGCGGACAACGTGGCGCTGGCGCAAGCGCAGCTCGGCGGCGTCCTCCACCGTCACGATCCGCTCCTCGCCGGGGATCGCGCCCGAGAGCGCGTTCAGGGTTGTCGTCTTCCCCGAGCCGGTGCCGCCGCTCACGAGCACCGACGCGCGCCCCGCGACCGCCACCGCCAGCAGCTCGGCCGCGTCCTGGGCGAGCGTTCCCCCGACCACCAGATCGCGCAGCGAGAAGCCCTCGCGGCGAAACCGGCGAATCGTCAGGCAGGCACCGCCCAGCGAGAGCGGCGGGATCACGACGTTCACGCGCGAGCCATCGGGCAGGCGTGCGTCGCACAACGGCGACGCCTCGTCCACCCGGCGCCCCAGCGGAGCCAGGATGCGCTCGATGGCGTGCATGAGCTCGCCCTCGGACCCGAAGCTCACCGCCGTGGGCTCGAGCCGCCCTGCCCTCTCCACGTACACCGCGTCGGGGCCATTGACCATGACCTCGTCCACCCGCGGGTCGGACAGCAGCGGCTCGAGTGGCCCGAGCCCGGTGGCCAGGAGCAGCACCCGCTCGCCGAGCACCCGCCGCTCTTCCTCGGGCAGCGGCGCCGCCTCGGCCTCCACCAAGCTGCGCACCTCGTCCTCGAGCGGCCCACCCGCGGCCTCGCCCGAGCGCGCGCGCTCGATCAGCCGGGCGCGAAGCGCCGAGGCGAGCTCGTCGAGGGCCTCCATGTGGGAGGCCAAGTCGCCGGCGCCGGGTTTTCGCCCCTGCTGCTGAGCGATTCACGAACGAGCACTCCGTTGCGCAGTAGGGTCGGCTTGTCGACCAGGAGGAAAGGACCCCACATGTATGCGCGGATAGCGAGATTCGAAGGCGTCGAGGCTCAGGGCATGCGCGACAACGCCGAGATGATCGAGAGCCAGGAAGGGCCGCCGGAGGGCATTCCCGCCACGGGACTGATGATGCTCACGGATGAGGAGAACGGAAACGTGCTCATGGTCTCGCTGTTCGATTCCGAGGAGGATCGGGCGAAGGGCGACGAGACGCTCAAGGGCATGACTCCGCCGGCGGACCAGGGGATGGGCCGGCTGGCCTCGGTGGAGATGTACGAGGTGGCACTCGACCTGAAGGCTTCGGACTGACGCTCTGAAACACGAGAAGGGTCCCGCAGGCCGCAGCTTCTCGCCCGAAGTAGCCTGCGGCGGGTGAGGGCGGAGCGGCTGTGGACACCCTCGTCCGAGCGCATCGAGCGCTCCACCCTCGCCCGCTACGCGCGCAGCGTGGGCCACGACGCGCACGACTACGACGCGCTCTGGCGCTGGTCGATCGAGGATCTCGACGGGTTCTGGCGCTCGATCTGCGACTTCTTCGAGGTTCGCTTCGACACCGACCCCGAGCGGGTGCTCGGCTCGCGCGCGATGCCCGGCGCGGAGTGGTTTCCCGGCGCCTGCCTCTCCTACGCCGAGCACGTCTTCCGCGACAAAGGGCCCCAGGAGGTGGCCATCCGCCACGCCTCCGAGCTGCGCGAGCCGGGCGAGTGGACGTGGGCTCACCTGAGCGAGCAGACGGCCCGCATCCGGGCGGGCCTGCGGGCGCGCGGCGTCGTCGAGGGCGACCGGGTGGCGGCCTACCTGCCGCACATCCCGGAGACGGTCGCCGCCTTCCTGGCCACCGCCTCCCTGGGGGCCGTCTGGTCGAGCGCGGCGCCGGAGTTCGGGGCGAGCAGCGTGGTCGACCGCTTCTCCCAGATCGCGCCGAAGGTGCTGTTGGCCGTGGACGGCTACCGCTACGGCGGAAGGGACTACGACCGCCGCGAGGTGGTCGACGGCATCGCCCGGGAGATCGGGGCCGAGAAGGTCGAGCTCGGCTACCTGACCGGAGCGGGCTGGGCAGCGGGCTTCCCCGTCGAGGGGGAGCGGCTCGAGTTCGCCCAGCTGCCCTTCGACCACCCGCTGTGGATCCTGTACTCGAGCGGGACCACGGGCCTGCCCAAGCCGATAGTCCACGGGCAGGGAGGAATCCTGGTCGAACACCTCAAGAAGATGCACCTCCACCTCGACGCCCAGCGGGGCGACCGCGTCTTCTGGTTCTCGACGACCGGCTGGATGATGTGGAACTTCCTGGTCGGAGTGCTGCTGACGCCCGCGTCGATCGTGCTCTACGACGGTAACCCCGCCGGTGAAGTGCTGTGGGACCTGGCCGCCCGCACCGCGACGACCACCTTCGGCACCAGCGCTGCGTTCATCGCGGCCTCGATGAAGGAGGGGACCGAGCCGGCTCGGGGGCGCGACCTCAGCGCGCTGGAGGCGGTCGGCTCCACCGGCTCGCCCCTCTCCCCGGAGGGCTTCGGATGGGTGTACGACAAGCTCGGGGAGGACACCTGGCTGTTCTCCACCAGCGGCGGCACGGACGTGTGCACGGCCTTCGTGGGCGGCGTGCCCGTCCTGCCGGTGTACCGCGGTGAGCTGCAGGCCCGCTCGCTGGGGTGCGCGGTCGAGGCGTGGGACGAGGACGGCAACCCGCAGATCGGCGAGGTGGGCGAGCTGGTGATCACCGAGCCGATGCCGTCGATGCCCATCTTCTTCTGGGGCGACGGGGACGGCTCGCGGCTGCGCGAGAGCTACTTCGAGCGCTACCCCGGCCTCTGGCGCCACGGGGACTGGATCGAGATCACCGAGCGGGGCACGGCGATCATCTACGGGCGCTCGGACTCGACCATCAACCGCGGCGGGGTGCGGATGGGCACCAGCGAGATCTACCGCGCGGTGCTCGCGGTGGACGAGGTGACCGACGCCCTGGTGGTCGACGTCGCCCGCGAGGGCCAGGAGAACGACATGCCGCTGTTCGTGGTCCTGCGCGGGGGCTGTCGGCTCGACGAGGACCTGGTGGGGTCGGTTCGCGCGCGCGTGCGCGAGGACTGCTCGCCGCGCCACGTGCCGAGCTCGGTGCACCAGATCGCCGAGGTGCCTCGCACCCTGAGCGGCAAGGCGCTCGAGGTGCCGGTCAAGCGGATCCTCATGGGCGAGGACCCCGAGCGAGCGGCCAGCCGCGACTCGCTGGCGAACCCTCTGGCGCTCGACTGGTTCGTGGACTGGGCTCGCGTGGCCTACCGCGAGACCGGCTCCTAGGGCTGCTTGGGCTCGAGGGGGTGCACGGGCGGCCCCTCGATCACCGCGCCGTCCGGGGCATAGCGCCCGCCGTGGCAGGGGCAGTCCCAGGTGCGGTCGCCCCCGTTCCAGCTGACGATGCAGCCCAGGTGGGTGCAGCGCGCCGACAGGTGGTGGAGCGCTCCCTGCTCGTCGCGGTAGACGGCCCGCTGGCCGAGGCCCGCGCCGACGACGGCGCCCTCGCCGGGCGGGATGTCGTCCACCCTGCCGCGCTTGACCGCGCGATCCTTGAAGAAGCGCAGCCCGACGTTGGCGTTCTCCTTGACGAACGAGGCGGCCGCGGCGCGGGGCCTGAGCCGCTTGGTGTCGAAGAGGGGCGTCCAGCGGTGCTCGCGGCCGGCCACGCCTGCGGCGAGCAGCTCGGCCGCCGCGGTGCCCATGGCCAGGCCCCACTTGCGAAAGCCGGTGGCCACCCAGACGTTCGACGTGGCCGGGTCGACCGGGCCCACGAACGGCACGCCGTCGGCGGAGACGTGGTCTTCGGTAGCCCAGCGCAGCTCGATCTCCTCGAGCCCGAATCGCTCACGCGTCCAGGCGGCGAGGCGCTCATAGCTCGCGCGTCCGTCGCCCTGCCCGCTCTTGTGGCCCTCGCCGCCCACCATCAGCCAGCGCTCGCCCCCGGTCTCGTGGACGCGCATGGAACGAGTGGGCGACTCGGTCGAGAGGTACATCGCCGCCGGCCCCTCGCCGGCGGGCAGC
>JALZII010000176.1 GCA_030860365.1 Actinomycetota bacterium | reverse complement strand
GGCGAAGCCCGCCGCCAGCAGCAGCTTGGCCCGGAAGGCCAGCGCCTGGGCCCGGGTGGCGGCGCCGGGCTCGGAGTCGAGCAGCGCCAGCTCGTTGGCCAGGAGGTTGAAGGCCGGACGGTTGGCGTCGGTGGTGTCCAGCAGGCGCAGCACGGCCTCGCACGCCTGGGTGGCCCGCTCGAGCGACCCGCGGCGCTCGCGCAGCGCCGGATGGGCGTGCACGGTGTCGGCCGCGCTGACCGTGCACAGCTCGCCGCGGCCCTCGTGGAGGACCAGGTTCACGCGCGCCAACGGCTCGAGGCGGCCCCCGAGGCGCGACTTCACCCGGCGCACGCCCTTGGCCACCGCACCCACCCGCCCGCGGTCGGCGCTGTATAGGTGCAGGACGCGATCCGCCTCGCCGAATCGGATCGAGCGGAGCACCACCGCCTCGGTCTTGAACGTCCCGCCCACCGCCTAGAGTCTGGAGGACATGGCGGACACGGAAAGGGTTACCGTCTACACCACCGAGCCGTGCGGCTTCTGCCGCCAGGCGAAGGCCCTGCTCGAGGCCCGCGGCATCGACTTCGACGAGGTCAACCTCGCCAAGGACCCCTCCGGCCGAACCGATCTGGTGGCCATCACCGGCCAGATGACCTTCCCCCAGGTGCTGATCGGCCAGCGCTCGATCGGCGGCTTCCGCGAGCTGCTCGAGGCCGACCGCGACGGAGTCCTGAGCGAGTTGCTCGCGGCCTGAGCGCCGTCGGGTGCCGGGCCGGTCGTCAGGCCGAACGAGTCGAGACCGGGTCGTGGATGAGGTCCTCATGCAGAGCTCGGACGGTTCGGACTGCCGATGGAGTCAGCGTGGCGCCCGCTGGCACCGCGGGCAGACGTACGTCCCGCGCCCCGCCGCCCGCAGCTTGCGGATAGTCGTGCCGCAGCGCTCGCAGGGCTCGCCCTCGCGCAGGTGGACCATGAAGCGGTCCTGGAAGGAGCCGCGTGCGCCGTCGGAGTGACGGAAGTCGTCGATGGTCGCGCCTCGAGCGTCGATGCCGGCCTGCAGCGACGCCACCACCGCGTCGCGCAGGTCTGCCACCTGGGGCCGGCGCAGGGTCCCCACCGGGCGAAGGGGATGGATGCGCGCGCGGTAAAGCGCCTCGTCGGCGTAGATGTTCCCGACCCCGGCGATGCGCTCTTGGGAGAGCAGGAAGGCCTTGACCGGGGCGCGGCGGCCCTTGGCGAGCGCGCGCAGCGCCTCCGCGGTGAAGTCGGGGCCCAGCGGCTCGACCCCGAGGCGCGCTGCGAAGTAGAGATCGCGGGCCTCGCGTCCCAACAGGACCACTCCGGTCCCGAAGCGCCGCGCGTCGACGAAGAGCAGGCGCTCGTCGTCGAAGGCGAAGCGCGCGCGCAGGTGCGAGCGCCCGGGGCCGTCGTGCTCGGAGCTGACCAGCAGCAGGTTGCCGGTCATCCGCAGGTGCATGACCACGTAGACCTCGTCGCTGAGCGCGAGGGTCAGGTACTTGCCGCGCCGGGCGACCGCCTCGATCGTCCGCCCCTCGGTCGCGGCCGCCAGCTCCTCGGGCGGCGCCGGCTCACACCAGCGCGGGTCGAGAACCTCGAGACGCTCGAGCACCTTGCCCTCCAGCGCGGGGGCAAGCTGGCGCCGGATGGTCTCGACCTCGGGGAGCTCGGGCATCAGCCCCGGATGCGTCCCGTCACCTGCAGCGAGCGCAGCATCGGGCTGAAGACTTGTGTGTCCGCCGGGCCGAAGTCCGCACGTGGGGCGATCAGCTCCAGCACGTACTCGCCCTCCCCCTCGAACAGGTGCACGCTGCGGGTCTCCAGGCGGCCCCCGGAGAGGCTCTGGGTGCCGGTCACCTCCACCCCGGGCGCTCCCGCTGCGCGCACGACCCGCGCGCTCGCCACCCGGAACGTCCGATCCCGTTTGCGCACCGCCGCGACCAGGCGCCGGCGTGCCGCGCGCAGCGCCGAGGGGCTGCTCGGGACGGGCTCCTTGCGCCGGTAGGCGAACACCGAGATGATCGCGCCCGACGGCAGCGAGAAGCGAAACACCTCCGGTGGACGACGCCGCACGAGCCCGATGGGCCGCGGCACGCGAGCGCTCAGGCCGGCCTGCGGGAAGTCCACGGTGCGGATGGTCCTCGAGTCAGGCAGCATCGAGTTGGGATCGGCCACTCTCGCCCGCTCGGTGCCGCAGGCGCTGAGGAGGCAGGCAAGGACCAGGGCCGCGAAGGCGAGCAGGCGCACCCGCCCTCTTCTAGCAGGGAGGGCGCTGAGCGAGGGGCGCTCGTCTGGCCTGCGCTCTCCGCTACGCGGTGGCCCGGGGGTGCGCCCTGAAGTAGACGTCCTTCAGGCGAGCGCTCGAGAGGTGGGTGTAGAGCTGGGTGGTGGCCACGTCGGCGTGGCCGAGCATCTCCTGCACCGATCTGAGGTCGCAGCCCCCGGCGAGCAGGTGGGTGGCGAAGGTGTGGCGCAGCGTGTGCGGGCTCATGCGATCTCCAAGGCCGGCGGCGTCGGCGTGGCGGCGAACGATCTTGTAGAGCCCCTGGCGAGTCAGGGGACCGCCCCGGAAGTTCACGAACAGCGTGGAGACCCTCGCGCCGCGGGTGAGTGCGCCGCGACCGCGCTCGAGGTAGTCCCGCACCGTCCGCACCGCGGTCGTGCCCACGGGCACCACGCGCTCCTTCGAGCCCTTGCCCCGGGCCCGGAGCACGCCCTCTTCGAGATCGACGTCGCCGACGACGAGGGTGATCGCCTCCGAGGCCCGCAGGCCCGACGCGTACATCAGCTCGAGCAGGGCCCGGTCGCGCAGCGCTGTCGGCTCGGTGCCCCGGGGCTGGTCGAGCAGCTTGGCCACCTCCCCGCGCGTGAGCACCTGAGGCAACCGCTTGCCACGCCGGGGGGAGCTGAGCGCCGCTGTGGGATCGTCGCTGCGCACCTCCTCACGCAGCAGATGGCGGTAGAAGGAGCGCAGGCAGGCGGCCTTGCGGTGCAGGGTGGCCGCAGACGCCGGCTTGCCGTCCGTTCCCCGCGACGGGAGGTCGCCGCCGGCCAGCGCGGTGAGGAAGTCCGAGAGGTCGGGGGGCCCGACCGTGAGGGCGCTCAGCCCGCGCGTCTCGAGATGGCGACCGAACTGCAGCAGGTCTCCTCGGTAGGCCTCGAGCGTGTTGCGGGCCAGGCCGCGCTCGAACTCCAGGTAGGCGAGGAAGTCGAGCACGAGGTGCTCGTAGCGCCGGAGCGCAGGCCGGGCGTCGGCCGGCCGAGCACCGCCGCTCGATCGATCTGGGCGGCTGGCGAGCGGACGCTCGAGCGTGGCCATGTCCCTGGGTTCGCCCGAGGTGGCGGCGCCCCTCCGCGCTGCACGGCTTCGCTCAGGCCGCCGCGCTACCGGCCGAAGTCACTGTCCTCGGCCTGTCGGCTGCTTGCGGCGAAGGCCCGGAACCACAGCAGGCCCACCAGTGTCTTCGCGTCGCGGCAGTCGCGGATGACGTCGTCGAGCTCGCCCAGCTCCACGGCCACCACCTCGATGCGCTCGTCGTCGTCCGGATCCTCGGAGTGGTCGTACAGGCCGGTCGCCAGGTAGAGGTGGACCTCCTCGTCGGCGAAGCCCGGCGAGGACCAGAAGGAGGTCAGGTGCTCCCACTCGTCGGCGCCCTTGCCGATCTCCTCGGCCAGCTCGCGCTTGGCGGTCTCCAACGGGCCGTCGGACTCGAGCTTGCCGGCCGGCAGCTCCAGCAGCGCCTGCTCACCTACCGCCTCACGCGGCTGGCGGACCAGGTACAGCCGCTCGCCGTCGTGGGCCACGATCCCCACCGCCCCCGGATGCGCGACCACCTCACGCTCGGCCTCCTGGCCGTCGTCGAAGCGCACACGGTCCACCCGCACGGTGGCGATCCTGCCGCTCCAGACCTCCTCGCTGCCGATCTTCTCGAAGCTCACCGGGCCGCCTCCTCCACTATCGCCAGGGTCACGTCCAGCATCGTCTCGAGGGCGTCGACGGTCACCGACTCGTCGGGTTGGTGGTTTCGCTCGGTGCCGTTGGCCACGTTCACGGTGGGCAGGCCTGCGGCGATCAGGGCGTTGGCGTCGCTGCCGCCTCCAGTCGCCGCCGGGCGGGCCTCGATCCCCAGTGACTCGAGCGCCCGCGCCGCCGTATCGACCGGCGGCGCGGTGCGCCGCAGCCGGTAGCCCCGGAAGAGCTCCTCCACCGTGGTCTCCAGGTCGCACTCGAGGTCGCTCGCCGCCTCGGTGGCGGCGTCGACCATCCCGGCGACCACCTCGGTGGCCCGCTCGTGGTCGAGCGAACGCGCCTCGAGCTCCACCAGGCAGTGCTCGGCCACGACGTTGGCCGCGCTGCCACCCCGGATCAGGCCGGCGTTGGTGGTAGTCTCGTCGTCGAGGCGGCCGAGCTCCAGGCTCGACACGAAGCGGGCTGCCGCCGTGATGGCGCTGCGGCCGTCTTCGGGCCGGATGCCGGCGTGGGCGGCCACGCCGCGAAAGCGCGCCTCGACGCGCTGGTAGGTGGGCGCGGCCACGATCAGCTCCCCGACCGGGCTGGCGTGGTCGAACACGAACCCCATCTCCGAGCGCAGGCGCGAGCGGTCGAAAGCCTTGGCCCCCCGCAGGCCATTCTCCTCGACCGTGGTGAACAGCAGCTCCACGCCGACCGGGCCTTCCTCCCCCGCCAGGCGACGGGCTGCTCCCAGGATGGTGGCCACCGCGGCCTTGTTGTCGGCGCCGAGCACCGCCTCGTGGCGATTGCGCAGAACGCCCTCCTCGTGCACGACCTCGACCGGCCCGCCCAGCGGCACCGTATCGAGGTGGGCGCAGAGCAGGAGGCTGGCCGCTCCCGTCCCGGGCACCCGTGTGAACAGGTTGCCGGCGTCCGAGCCGGTGAGCGGCCCGGAGCCGTCCTCGTGAACCTCGAGGCCCATCTCGCGCAGCTCGGCCGACACGGCGTCGGCCAGGTGGCGTTCGTGTCCGGACGGGCTCTCGATCTCACACAGCCGGGTGAAGTCGGCGAGCAGGCGATCGCGCTCTGCGTCAGTCGCCCGGGCAACTGCGCTCACGTGCGCGCGCGACGCTCGACGCCCCGGCCCTCGTGGCATGACTCGATCACCATCCGGTCGCGTGCCTGTTGACCCCCACGACCACGAGCTCCGTCACGTCGAGCCGGAAGAGGGTGAAAGTCCCCCTGGGACTCGCCCTCGCCGCGCATGCTGGCCTTCCGCGCCTCATCGTCGACTTCCTTCGCCCGCCCGGCCCCGGTAACTGGGGAGTGTGTCGGGCGAAGCCCGGCTGAAGGGGGGCGAAGCCCCCCTGGGACGTGAGCGTCGAAGAAACCGCGAGCGGGGGCCGCCAGGTCGGGAGTCTCGCGCTCCACATCCGCCCAAGAGCCACGAACCCCCTACTGAGCGCTGACGCGGGGCTCCACGTCCGGAGCCCGGTCACGCACGCGCTCCACGGCCGCGCCCACGAACTCACGGAACAGCGGCTGCGGGCGCAGCGGGCGGGACTTGAACTCCGGGTGGAACTGCGAAGCCACGAAGAACGGGTGCTCGGGCAGCTCGATCAGCTCGACCAGGCGCTCGTCGGGCGAGGTCCCCGAGCACACCAGGCCGGCGTGTTCGAGGCGCTTTCGCAGGTGGTTGTTGACCTCGTAGCGATGACGGTGGCGCTCGTAGATCACGGCCTCGCCGTAGATCTCCCGCGCCCGCGTGCCGTCGTGAAGCTTCACCGGGTCCGCGCCCAGGCGCATGGTGCCGCCGATGTCGCGCACCTCCTTCTGCTCGGGCAGGAGGTCGATCACCGGGTGCGGCGTCTCGGGGTCGAACTCCGTGGAGTTTGCCCCCTCGAGCCCGACCACGTGGCGGGCGAAGTCGGCCACCGCGATCTGCATCCCGAGGCAGATCCCCAGGTAGGGCACCTCCTCCTCGCGGGCGAAGTGGCTGGCGCGGATCTTGCCCTCTATGCCGCGGACGCCGAAGCCGCCGGGGATCAGGATGCCGTCGCAGGACTCGAGCTCGCGGCGAGCCTCCTCCTCGCCGAGGCGCTCGGAGTCGACCCAGTTCACCTCCACCTTCGCGCCGTGGTGGGCTCCTGCGTGATTGAGCGCCTCGATCACCGACAGGTAGGCGTCCTCCAGCTGGGTGTACTTGCCCACCACGCCGATCTTCACCGGTATGTCGGCGTGGGCATGGCGCTCCACCAGCGTCTCCCACTCCGACAGGTTGGGCGGCCCGGCGGAGATGCCGAAGTGGCCCAGCACGCGGTCGTCGACGCCCTCGTTGCGGAACTCCAGCGGCACGCGGTAGATCGAGGCGACGTCCCGCGCCGAGATGACCGACTCCACCGGCAGGTTGGCGAACAGCGCGATCTTCTCGCGGATGTCGCAACCCAGGGCCTCCTCGGACCGGCACATGACCATGTCGGGCTGGATGCCGATGCGCCGCAGCTCCTGCACCGAGTGCTGCGTCGGCTTGGTCTTCAGCTCGCCCGCGTGACCCAGGAAGGGCACCAGCGTGAGGTGCACGAACATGCAGCGCCCGCGCCCCAGGTCCACCGAGAACTGGCGCAGCGCCTCGAGGAAGGGCAGCGACTCGATGTCGCCCACCGTGCCGCCGATCTCGGTTATGACCACGTCCACCTCGTCGGTCTCGGCCACCAGCTTGATGCGCTGCTTGATCTCGTCGGTGATATGCGGGATCACCTGGACGGTGCCGCCCAGGTAGTCGCCCCGGCGCTCGCGCCTGATCACCGAGTCGTAGATCGCGCCCGCCGTGGCGTTCGAGGCCCGGGTGGCGTTGACGTCGGTGAAGCGCTCGTAGTGGCCCAGATCCAGATCCGTCTCCGCGCCGTCCTCGGTCACGAAAACCTCACCGTGCTGGAAGGGGCTCATCGTGCCCGGGTCCACGTTGATGTAGGGGTCGAACTTCTGGAGAGTGACCGTGAGGCCGCGGCTGACCAGAAGCTGGCCGATGGAGGCTGCCGCGATGCCCTTGCCGAGAGCCGACACCACGCCTCCGGTGACGAAGATGAAGCGCGTTTGCGAGGTCCCGTCGGGCATGTGGTCTGGACGGCGAGTCTAGACGTAGACCCGGCGGAGAATGGTTTGGCGGCGGTGCCTCATGCCGCAGCCAGCAGTTTGCGCGCGTGACGGCGCGCGCCGGCGTCGCCGGCCTCGGCCCCCATCATGCGGCACAGCTCCTCCACCACCTGGTCCCCCTCCAGCCGCGCGACCTCGGTCCGCGCGAGATCGGCCTCGGAGCGCTTCTCGATGCGGAAGTGGCGCTCGGCGAGGGCCGCCACCTGGGGCAGGTGGGTGATGCACAAAACCTGACGGTAGGCGCCCAGCGCCTGCAGGCGCTCGCCCACCGCGTTGGCGGTCTGGCCGCCCACCCCGGCGTCGACCTCGTCGAAGACCAGGGTCTGCGACCCGCCCGCGCTGGCCACGCCGAACAGCGCCAGCATCACCCGCGAGAGCTCGCCGCCCGAGGCCGTTTCGCGCAGCGGCGCGGCCGGCACCCCGGGGTTGGCGGCCAGCATGAACTCCACCCCCTCGGCGCCCTGCGGCCCGAGCTCATCGCGCGGGCGCAGCTGCGCCGAGAACGATGCGTCCTCCAGCGCCAGGCGAGCGAGCTCGCCGAGCACCCGCTCCTCCAGCGCAGGCACCGCCTCGCGACGGGCCGCCGACAGCTCGGCGGCCAGCCTTCGCTCCCGCTCCCCGGCCTCGGCCAGCGCGCCCTCGAGATCCTCGGCGGCCTCCTCGATCCCGGCCAGGCGCTCGCGCTCGGTCCGGCAGCGTTCCAGGTGGTCGAGCACACTCGCCACCGAGCCGCCGTGCTTTCGCAGCAGGCGGTCGTAGAGCTCGAGGCGGGACTCGGCCTCCTCCAGGCGGCCGGGCTCTCCCTCGAGGCCCGTCCCGTAGCGCCGCAGCTCCGCCGCAACGTCGTCGACCTCGATGCGGACGTCGCGAAGGCGGCCGGCCAGCGCGTCCAGCGCGGGATCCACGCCTTCCGGGCCCTCGGCGAAGGCCTCGGCCCGGGCCAGCAGGGCCGTGGCACCCTCGGTCTCGCCGGATTCGGGCGCCAGCGCCTCCGCGGCTCCTCCCGCGGCGGCCCGCAGGGACTCGAGGTGGCGCAACCGGTCGCGCTCGGAGGTCAGCGTCGCGTGCTCGGTGCTGCTGGGCTCGAGCTCCTCGATCTCACCTATCTCGAACACGAGCAGGTCGAGGTCGCGCTCCCGAGCGCCTGCTCGGGCCCGGAGATCTTCGAGCTCGCGGCGGCACTCCCGCGCGCGCTCGTACGCCGCGGCGTAGGCCGCTCGCAGCTCGAGGTGCGAAGGGCCGCAAAAGGCGTCGAGCACCTCCAGCTGGGCCGCGGCGACGGTGAGGCGGCGATGCTCGTGCTGGCCGAGGAAGGAGACCAGGCGTCCGCCCAGCTCCCTGAGATCGGCCGCGGTGGCGGCGCGGCCCTGGACGAAGGCGCTCGTGCGTCCGCCCGCTGAGACCCGCCGACCGAGCACGACCTCCTCGGCGTCCTGGGGGACCCGCTCGCGCAGATTGGCCAGTAGATCGTTCCGACCATTCGGTGCTCGCCCGATCGACGACTCGGGCTCCGCTCCTGCGGCGGGGGCGTCGAACAGGCCCGCGGGGAGCTCGAAGACGCCCTCCACCCACGCCTCCTCGGCCCCCGGCCGTACCGTTCCCGCCCGGGGCTTGCCTCCCAGCAGCAGATCGACCGCCCCGGCCAGCACGGTCTTGCCCGCGCCGGTCTCGCCGGTGATGACGTTCAGGCCCGGCCCGAGGCGCAGCTCGGTCCGCTGGATCAGCAACAGGTTCTCGACACGCAGCTCGAGGAGCATCCCCGGCTTCCTAGCAGCGGCCCCCGACGGAGAGGGCGCGTCCAGGCCTCCCGTAACCCCGGCGCGCGGGTTCAGTGCGCCAGTTGGCCGAACTTGTCGCGCAAGCGCCGGTAGAAGCTCGATCCGGGCAACTGGACGAGCTGTGCGCCCTCGCGGCGGTAGCGGACCTCCATCCGCTCGTGAGGGTCCAGCGTGCACACGAGCCGCCCGTCGGTGGTCACGTCAACCGGCTCCTCGGCCGACCGGTTCTCCACCTCCAACACGTCGTCGGGCGCCGCCACCAGCGCCCGGGCGGTGAGCGTGTGCGGCGCGATGAAGGAGACCACGTAGCCCTCCACACCCCAGGCAAGCACCGGCCCGCCGTTGGCCAGGTTGTAGCCCGTGGACCCCGCCGCGGTGGAGACCACCAGGCCGTCGCAGCGCACCTGGCCTATCTCGATGCCCTGCACCGAATAGCCGAGCTCGGCCACGCGAAGCTCGGCGCGGCGGTGAAACGAGAAGTCGTTGACGGCCAGCCAGCGCTCGCCACCCATGACCAGGGCGGGGAGCCCCAACACCTCGAAGTCCCCCCGCAGTGCGCGCCGCACCCCCTCGTCCAGCACGCTGTTCTCGACGGTGGCCAGGAAGCCGATCGCGCCGTAGTTCACGGCGAACACGGGCACGTCGCGGCCCGCGAAGCGCCGCAGCGCGGACAGGATGGTCCCATCGCCGCCGAGCACCAGGGCGAGGTCGGTGGCGGCATCGGGATCGGTCCCCAGGTCTGCACCCGGCAGCTCGGAGAAGCCGTGCTTGTCCACCTCCTCGCGGGGCACCTGCAGGCGCACGCCGGCCTCGGCGCACAGCCCGGCCACCCGGCGGACAGCGTCGTCGGTGCGACCGGGCGCCCGGCGGGTGAACACGGTGATCGAGCCCGGCATGCTCAGGGCTCGGCTCTCCGCGCGGCGCTTTCGAGGTCGTCGACGGATCCGGCGCGGGCCGCTTCGGCCAGTCGGACGAAGCTCTCGCGGTTGCCGGCCGGGCCGGGCAGGCCCGACGAGGCGAAGCCGAGGACCGCCAGGCCGAGCCCTTCGCGCGCGAAGCGGCCCAAGGAGACCAGGCTGTCGCGGCGAGCGGAGGCCGAGCGCACCACCCCACCTCCGCCCACCCGTTCCCGGCCGACCTCGAACTGGGGCTTGACCAAGGCCAGGAGGTCGAAGCGCTTCGCCACGGCGCCGGCCACCGCGGGCAGCACCTTGGCGAGCGAGATGAACGAGACGTCGACCACCGTCAGGTCCGGCGCATAGGGCAGCTCGGAGGCCACCAGCTGCCGGGCGTTTCGCCGCTCGATCACCGTGACTCGCGGGTGCTCGCGCAGCTTCCAGCTGAGCTCGCCGTAGGCCACGTCGAACGTGATGACGTGCTCGGCTCCGCGCTGGAGCAGGCAGTCGGTGAAGCCGCCGGTGGAGGCGCCCACGTCGAGGCAGCGGCGTCCGGCCGGGTCCACGCCAAATGCCTCGAGGGCGTTGGCGAGCTTGATCCCGCCCCGGCTGACGTAGGGCGGCGGGGCCTCGACTTCCACCGCGACGTCGTCGGTGACCAGTTGGCCGGGCTTGGCGGCGGGCCGGCGCTCGGAGCCGAGGTGCACCTCGCCGGCCATGACCGCCGCCGCGGCCCGGGAGCGCGACTCGTAGAGTCCGCGCTCGGCCAGGAGGGTGTCCAAGCGCCGCCGGGCCACCGCCGCAGAGTATCCGGCGCCGGCCTGTGCTCCTCTGCTGTGCCGGTTACGGTGGGGTTCTGGACCCGCCCGAGCGCCATCCCCGAATCCCGCGCTGGCTGGACGACGCCGCGGCGCTCTCCTGGCGACTGCTGCTGGTGGCGGCCGGCGTCATCGCGGTGATCTACGCGCTCGCCCAGGTGCGGCTGATCGTCCTGCCGGTGATCCTGGCGCTCTTCGCCACCGCTCTGCTGAACCGACCAGCCCGCTTCCTGCGCAGCCGCGGCACGCCGCCGGCGATCGCCGCGTTCGTGGTGCTGATCGGCTCGGTGGCCGCGCTCGTGGTCCTGGTGGTCGGCGTAGCGCCCTCGGTGGCCGGCGAGTTCGGGGAGGTCGACGACCGCGTCCGCGAGGGCATCACCGAGGTGACCGAAAGCCTCTCGGGCGGTCCGCTCGAGCTGGACCGCAAGGACATCGACCGCGCCGTGGACCGCGCTCAGGACCAGCTCGGCGCAGACAGCGGGGGCATCACGCGCCGGGTACTCAGTGGCGCGGTCTTCGTGGGAGAGGTGGTGGCCGGTGCCCTGCTCACGCTCGTCCTGACCTTCTTCTTCCTAAAGGACGGCGGCTACATATGGAGATGGCTGACCGGCTTCTTTTCCGGGCCGGTGCGCCGCGACCTACGCGAGATCGGAGCTCGAGGCTGGAGCACCCTCAGCGCGTACCTCGGCGGGCTCGCCGTGGTGGCTCTGGTGGACACCGCCCTGATCTCGCTCGTGTTGATTGTCGTGGGAGTACCGCTCGTGGTGCCCCTGGCCTGCCTCACCTACGTCGGCGCCTTCATCCCGGTGGTCGGAGCGACGGTCGCCGGGCTGGTGTCCGCGCTTGTCGCCCTGGTCTCGCTCGGGCCGCTGGAGGCGGGGATCGTGGCCGTGGCCACCTTGGTCATCCAGCAGATCGACGGGGACGTGGTGCATCCGCTCGTGGTGGGCCGAGCCGTGAAGCTCCACCCGGTGACGATCCTGCTCTCGGTCACGGCGGGCGCCGTCCTGGCCGGCGTGGCGGGAGCGTTCATTGCCGTGCCGGTGGCGGCGGTAACCAGCTCAACCGCCGCTTATCTGCGCGACAAGACGGCCGCCGCGCCCACCTGAGCTCAAATGTGATCGCCCTCACACTCGGCTCCCGGGCCGTGGCTACGTTCAGTAGGGGAGCGTCAGACACGCCACACCAAAGCTTCCCCCAATAGATCACATACGCATCACTCCTCCCTCGGAAACGGCCCGCTTCGGCGGGTCGTTTCTTTTCCGGGTGAGGACAGCTAGGCGAGGATGGGGCCGCTGGGCTGCAGCACGGCGTCCGCCACCCGCTCGGCCACGGCCTCGGGCGTGAGGCCCACCTCCTCGCGCAGCAGCGCGGGCTTGCCGTGGGTCACGTAGCGGTCGGGCAGCCCGAAGCGCATCACGCGGATGGAGCCCATCAGGTCGCGGTCGGCCAAGTGCTCGAGCACGGCGGAGCCAAACCCGCCGGCCAGCGCGTTCTCCTCCACCGTCACGAGCACCTCGTGCTCGTGCACCAGCCGCGCGATCAGCTCGGCGTCGAGGGGCTTGGCGAAGCGGGCGTCGGCCACCGTCGCCTCGACGCCGTGCTCGTCCTCCAGGCGCCCGGCGGCGCCCAGCGCGACCGACACCCCGTAGCCATAGCCGAGAAAGGCGACCCGAGAGCCCTCGCGCAGCACCTCGCCGCAGCCGATCTCCAGCACCTGCGGGGTATCGGGCAGGACGACGCCCTCACCCTCGCCGCGCGGGTAGCGCAGCGAGACCGGGCCGTCGTCGTGGACGAGCGCGGTGTGGAGCATGTGCTTGAGCTCGGCCTCGTCGCGCGGGGCCATCAGGGTGATGTTGGGCAGGCAGCGCTGCCAGGAGATGTCAAAGGCGCCGTGGTGGGTGGGCCCGTCGTCGCCCACCAGGCCGGCGCGGTCCATGGCGAACACAACGTTGAGGCTCTGCAGGCAGACGTCGTGGACGATCTGGTCGTAGCCGCGCTGGAGGAACGTGGAGTAGATCGCGGCCACGGGCTTGGCGCCCTGCAGCGCCAGTCCGGCGGCGAACAGAACGGCGTGCTGCTCGGCGATCCCCACGTCGTAGTAGCGCTCGGGCAGCTCCTTTTGGAGGATGTTGAGCCCGGTCCCCGAGTTCATGGCGGCGGTGATGCCCACCACCCGCTCGTCGCGCCGGCACTCCTCGACCAGAGACTCGCCGAACACCTTGGTGTACTGGGGGGGTACCGGCGCCGTGGGCGCCTCGGACTTCTTCGGGGCGGGGGCCCGGTTCAGGATGGCCTTCGCCTTGGCCGCGTGCCAGGTCTCCATGCCCTCCAGGCCCCCGCCTTCGGCGGGCTCGAAGCCCTTGCCCTTCACGGTCTTGATGTGCACCACCACGGGGCGCTCAGCATCCAGCGCCTCCCCGATGGCCTCGCGCAGGGCCGAGACGTCGTGGCCGTCGACGATGCCCACGTAGGCCAGGTTGAGCTCCTCGAAGAACAGCCCGGGCGCCCAGTAGGCCTTCAGCGACTCCTTGAGCACGGGGCCCAGGTGCCCGATGCGACGCCCGATGCCCGCCGGGAGCTTGGTCAGGCCCTCCTCCACGTCCTCGCGCGCGCGGTGCAGCTTGGGGTTCAGCCGCGCCCGCGTGAACAGGCGCGAGAGCGAGCCGACGTTCGGCGCGATCGACATGCCGTTGTCGTTGAGCACGATCACGATCGGCAGGTCCATCCCGCCGGCGTTGTGCAGCGCCTCGAAGGCCACGCCGCCCGTCAACGCGCCGTCGCCGATCACCGAGACGACCCTGCCGTCCTCGCCCCGGCCCTGGCGCATCGCCTCCTTGAGCCCGACCGCATAGGAGATCGAGGTCGAGGCGTGGCCCGCGCCCATGATGTCGTGCTCGGACTCGTGGATCGAGCAGAAGGGCGCGAGGCCGCCGTACTTGCGGATGGTGTCCAGCTGATCGCGGCGGCCGGTGAGAACCTTGTGGGGATAGGCCTGGTGGCCGACGTCCCAGAGCACCTTGTCGGTGGGCGAGTGGAGCAGGCTGTGCAGCGCGACCGAGAGCTCGCAGGTGCCGAGGTTGGCCCCGAAGTGGCCGCCGATCTCGCCGATCGTGTCGATGATCAGCTCGCGGACCTCCTGGGCCACCTGCTGCAGCTCCTCGTCGGTGCGCCCCTTGAGGTCGTCGGGCCCGTGGATGTGGTCGAGCAGCGTGGTCACGTCTGGCGGGTGAGGATGTAGTCGGAGATCCGTTCCAGCTCCTTCGTGTGTCCGCCGGCCTCGGCCAGCGCGGCGCGGGACTTGGCGTGCGACTCCTCGGCCAGCCGGCGCGCCTCGTCGAGCCCGAACACGCTGACGTAGGTCCGCTTGCCGTGACGCTCGTCGGACCCCCGCGGCTTTCCGAGCTCGGCTTCGTCGCCGATCACGTCGAGGATGTCGTCGACGATCTGGAACAAGACGCCCAACTCCGCCGCAAAGCGGCGTAACGCGATTGTGGCAGAGCCGTTTTCACCACTCAGTGACAATGCGCAGCCGACCGAGGCGCCGATCAATCGCCCGGTCTTCAGCTCGTGCAGGCGCCGCAGCGCCTCGGGCTCGAGGTCGTCGGGCGCGCTGACGTCCAGGTACTGGCCGCCGACCATGCCCTCAGTGCCCGCGGCGCTCACCAGCTCCAGCGCGGCGGCCAGGACCCGATCGGGCGCCTCCGCCTGGTCGCGCAGCAGCAGGCGCAGCGCCTCGGCGAACAGACCGTCGCCGGCCAGGATGGCGACATCCTCGCCGTGGGTGACGTGGCAAGTGGGCTGGCCGCGGCGCAGGTCGTCGTCGTCCATGGCCGGCAGGTCGTCATGGATCAGGGAGTAGCTGTGCACCATCTCCAGCGCGCCGGCCAGCGGCAGCAGCTCGCGGGTGTCGCGGCCGAGAGCCCGGGCGGTGGCCAGGGCGAGGACCGGGCGGATCCGCTTGCCGCCCGCCAGCAGCGAGTAGCGCATCGCCTCGACGAGACCCGTGATCGAGGGCTCGTCGGTGAACGCGAGGCCGCTCAGGTAGTCCTCTACCTGCTCCTGCAGCTCGACCGGGTAGGTGGCCTCACGGGCCGCGGTGCTCACAGCAGACGCTCCTGGCCCTCGAGGTCGCCTCGCTCGGTGCTCCGCGCGGCCGCGTCGAGCTCGGCGCCCACACGGCCTGCCAACTCCGCGCAGCGCTCCACCGCCTCGGCGGCCTCCGTGCCCTCGAGCCCGCCGGAGCGCAGCCGCTCGGCCAGCGCCTCCAGCTCGGCGGAGAGAGCGTCGAGGTCGCTCACTGGGCCGGCGCCTCGGTAGCCGCCCGGTGAGCCGACCCGAGCACCCCGTTGACGAACTTGGGGGTCTCGACCGCGCAGAGCTCCTTGGCCGCCTCGACCGCCTCGTCGATGGCCACTTCGGGCGGCACGTCGGGCCGGCTGGTCAGCTCGTGCAGGGCCACACGCAGAATGCTCTTCTCCAGTGGCGCGATGCGATCGAGGGCCCAGCCCACCGAGTAGTGCTCGATCACGGCGTCGAGATCGGGGCGGTCGCGCTCGACCCCCTCCACGAGCTCGCGGGTGAACTCGCGGGCGGTGGGTTCCAGCAGCTCGCCCGGCGGCCGGCCGGTCACCTCGGACTGGTAGAGGGCCACCACTGCCGCCCGGCGCTGGTCGGAGCGGCGCACGACCCTCCCTATGCGCGCGAGACGTAGGCGCCCGAGCGGGTGTCCACGCGCACGCGGTCGCCGATGTTCACGAACAGCGGCACGCGCACGGTCACCCCGGACTCCAGCGTGGCGGGCTTCTCGCCGCCTCCGCTGGCCGTGTCGCCCCGCACGCCCGGTTCGGTCTCGGTCACCTCGAGCTCCACAGCGCTGGGCACCTGGACGTCGGTGGGCTGCTCATCCACGTAGAGCAGCTCGATCTCCTCGTTGGGGATGATCCACTGCAGCGGCTCGGTCACCGAGTCCGCGGGCAGGCTGAGCTGCTCGTAGGACTCGAGGTCCATGAAGTGGGCGTCGGTGCCATCGGTGTAGAGGAACTGCATCCGCCGGGTCTCGGTGCGGATGGGCCTGAACTTCTCGCCTGCGCGAAACGTCTTGTCGAGCACCGCCCCGTCCGGCACGCGACGGAGCTTGGTGCGCACGAACGCGCCGCCCTTGCCGGGCTTGACGTGCTGGAAGTCGAGGATCTTGAAGGTGGCCCCATCGACCTCGATGTGGGTGCCGTTCTTGAACTGGTT
>JALZII010000165.1 GCA_030860365.1 Actinomycetota bacterium | reverse complement strand
AGCACCGCCACGACCGCAAGGACGATCAGACCGGGCCGCATCAGACCGGCGCCTCGACCCGCGTCCACGGCTGCGCGGCGCGCAGCGCGGCGAGGATGGCCCGCGTGGCCGGCGACTTGTTCAGCGTGTAGAAGTGGATCCCCGGGGCTCCGCGAGCGAGCAGATCCGAGCATTGTAACGTGGCGTAGGCCACGCCCAGCTCGGTGACCGCCTCGGCGTCGCCGGCGCGCTCCTCGAGCTCGCGCTCGAGCTCGCCGGGGATGGAGGCTCCGCACATGCCGGTGATCGTCTTGATCTGCTTGAGGTTGGTGATGGGCATGATGCCCGGCACGATAGGCACGTCGATGCCGGCCGCGCGCGCCTGCTGGACGAAGGTGAAGTACAGCTCGTTTTCCATGAACAGCTGAGTGATCAGGAAGCTCGCGCCGGCCTTCACCTTCTCGCGCGCGAAGCGCAGGTCGCTCTCCAGGCTGGACGCCTCGGGATGCACCTCGGGGAAGCACGCGGCGCCGACGGTGAAGTCGAACTGCTCACGGATCAGCTCGATCAGCTCGGTGGAGTAGTGCAGGCCGCCCGGATGGGGCTTCCACTCGGTCTCGCCGCGTGGGGGGTCGCCGCGCAGGGCGAGCACGTTCTCTATGCCCGCGGCCTCGAGGTCGCGCAGGATCTCGACCAGGCTCTCCTTCGACTCGCCCACACAGGAGAGGTGGGCCATCGCCTCCAGGCCCAGGTCCTCCTTGATCGTCTTGGTCACCTCCAGCGTGCGGTTGCGAGTGGTCCCGCCGGCGCCGTAGGTCACCGAGACGTACTCGGGCCTGTCCTCCTTCAGGTCCTCCAGGGCCGCCTCGAGGTTCCGCTCGCCGTCGTCGGTCTTGGGTGGGAAGAACTCGAACGAGAACACCGGGCGTCGCTCTTCGAGCACCTTGTCGATACGCATGGCGGGAAAGAGTACCCGCCGGACCTCACCCCGGGGGGTGTATCTCCAGCCCCGTGGCCACGAGGTCGCGGCCGCCGAGTCGGTACTGGACGTCTACCGAGTCGTTCTTGCCGTAGGTGCCGAACAGCCCGAAGAACATCGCGGTCCAGCGCCCGAGCCCCAGGCGCTCCTTCTCCAGCGGGCGGTCGAAGTGCAGCTCGTGCTCGACCACCGCGTAGTCGCTGCCCTCGCTCTGGGGAATCCCGTTCACGAAGACCCGGAACGGGGGCTCGGCCCCGCGGGGCAGGGGCACTCGCCACAGGCCGCTCACGGGAGCTCCAGCTCCCGGCGCAGGGCGTCGTAGGCCGACTCCCCGTCACGCTGCTCGATGAGCTGCCTGCGAACGCGCCCCGTGTAGGACTCGCTGGAGCCATCGCCGCGCACGTCCACGCCGGCCCGCAGGCGCCGCGGCCCCGACAGCTCGAGCCGGGCAACCACCTGCTGCACCGGCTCGATCCTGCGCATGATCCCGCCGCCCATCTCCTCGGCGCTCGCTCCCTGCTCGGCCCTGCGCCCCCTCACCTCGATGGCCTCCAGCGCGGCGGCGAGCTCTCCGAAGCGCAGTCGCTCGACCTTGGGACCGCGGCGCGCGGTTACCGTGTAGGAGGGCATGGCGGCCAGGGTACTTTCGCTGAACGTCGCGGAGATGCGAACCATCCGCTGGCGGGGCAAGCAGGTCCGGACCGGCATCTTCAAGCACCCGGTGGAGGGGTCGGTGCTTGCGCAGGGAGTGAGCCTCGAGGGCGACGAGCAGGCCGATCGCAAGGTGCACGGGGGTGCCGACAAGGCGGTCTACGCGTACGCGCGCGAGGACAGCGAGTGGTGGGAGGCCGAGCTGGGCCGAGAGCTCGTGCATGGGACCTTCGGAGAGAACTTGACCCTCAGCGGCGTCGACGCGAGCGGTGCCGAGGTGGGCGAGCGCTGGCGGGTCGGCCGGGCGCTGCTCGAGGTCTCCGAGCCACGGCTGCCCTGCTTCAAGCTGGGCGTGAAGATGGAGGACAACCGCTTCGTCAAGCGCTTCGCGGCCGTCCTGCGCCCAGGGTGCTACCTGCGAATAGCCGAGCCCGGCGACCTCGCGGCAGGCGATCCCGTCGAGGTGGTCGAGCGTCCCGGGCACGACATCACCGTCCGCGACCTCGCCCGCACGTTCCTGTTCGAAAAGGACCGCGCGCCGGAGCTGCTCGCCGCGTCGGCCCTGTCGCGAGGATGGCGCGACTTCGCCGAGAGCCGAGCCGCCTAGTGGCCCCTCCTGTCAGTCCAGACCCGTTTGGCGGCGCCAAAGCGGGCCAGTACTTCCAGGAGGAACCACTAGCCGCCGATCGCGCTCATGCTGCGCGGTGGGGGGCGGAAGCCCCTCTCGCCCACGCGGTGCTTGAGCTCCTTGCGCCAGACGGCATCGCGGATGAGCTGCGTGAGCTCGTCGTCGGTGGCGCCCCCGCGCAGGGGAGCGCGTAGATCGGTCTCGTTCAGGCTGAACAGGCAGGTGCGCAGCTTGCCGTCGGAGGTGAGGCGGACGCGGTTGCAGTCGGCGCAGAAGGGCTCGGAGATCGGGTTGACGAAGCCGATCTCGCCCGCGCCGTCGGCGAAGCGGTAGACCCGCGCGGTCGCGTGGCGCTCGCGGGGCTTTTCCTCGAGGGGATGGACCTCGTGGATGAGCTCGCGCAGCTCCTCGCCGGTCAGCACCTGGTCCTCGCTCCACGCGCGGTCGGCGTCGAGGGGCATGAACTCGATGAAGCGCACCTGGAAGGCCTCCGAGCGTGCGAACTCTGCGAAGGGCAGCGCCTCCAGCTCGGTGAAGCCGCGCAGCGCCACGGCGTTCACCTTGATCGGCCTGACTCCCGGGTGCCGTGCGATCGCGTGCAGGCCGGCGAGCACCTGGGGGAGGGCGTCGCGGCGCGTCTGCTCGTAGAAGCGATCGCGCTGGAGGGAGTCGATGGAGACGTTCACGCGGTTCACCCCGGCGGCCACCAGGGCTTCGGCGTCGCGCTCGAGCAGGTAGCCGTTGGTGGTGAGGGAGAGCTCCGCGAGCCCCTCGATCGCCGCGAGCATCGAGACGAGCTTCGGGAGCTCACGGCGCACGAGCGGCTCGCCGCCGGTCAGCCTTACGTCGCTCACCCCCAGGCCGACGAACACTCCCACCAGCCGCGCGATCTCCTCGAAGCGCAGGATCTCTCGGCGCTCGAGCCACGGCAGCCCCTCCGCCGGCATGCAGTACTGACAGCGAAAGTTGCAACGGTCGGTGACCGAGACCCGCAGGTCTTCGATCAGCCGGCCGTGCCCGTCGGTCAGTGGCTCCACCTTCCCTAGCGTAACTGGCTCGCGCTCAGCGCACCCCACTCGGCGCGTCGCGCAGGTCGGGCATCGCCGGCGGGCGCATTCGCTGCCAGACGAAGGCGGCCAGCAGCAGCAGCAGTCCGAGCGCGACGAAGGAGACCACGCGGTAAACCGAGGTGAGCGTGCTCAGGTCGTAGAGGAAGACCTTGCCCACGGTCACCAGCAGGAGGGTCAGGGCGGCCACGCGTACGGGCCGCGAACCGCGCTTCAACCCGGCGACCACGCCCACGAAGCCAACCGTCGCCCACAGGGCGCTGAGCAGGACCTGGCCCTGCTGGCGCACGCCGAGGTCCAGCAGGTCGGCCTCCGGCACGTCGCCTCCCGGTTGGAAGGGCGTGACCAGCAGGGCCGAGGCTCCGAACAGCAGGCCCACTGCGCCGGTGGCGGTTAGCACTTCTCTCACGTGCGCGAGGCGGGTGCCCAGCAGCCAACCGCAGGCCAGCGCGGCCACGCTGACGGCGGCCAGGGCCAGAGCGGCGGGCAGCGGATCCTCGAGCCCACCGACCAGCGCGTCCGGGGGCGCCTCGAAGATCAGGACGTGGCCGAGCGCGAGCGCCAGGAAGGCGGGCGAGCCGAACAGTGCCACCCGGTCGTGCGTACGGTGCGCGACTCGGGCCAAGGCCACGGCCTGCAGGGACAGGGCACCGACCAGCAGGGCGCCGTCGAGTGCCAGGGCGGTGAGGAAGGCCACCGCGACCAGCCCGAGCGAGTCGAGCGCGGCGCCCAGCTCGGGCCTGCCGTCGGCCGCGATGCGCCCGGAGGCGAAGCAGGCTGCGGCCAGCGCCGCCACCGCGGCAAGCGCCGTGAAGCCGGCGAAGCCGTCCTCGACCAGGAGCCCGGGAGAGGCCTCGCCCGCCAGTGTGGTCGTCAGCGCCAACGCGACGTGCAGTCCGAGGGCGGCCCCGGCGGCACCGCTGTCCTGCTTCTCGTGCGCCTTGCGCAGCAATACGGCAAAGGCCACCGACCCGGCCGCGAAGCCCGCGCTGAGCACCAG
>JALZII010000091.1 GCA_030860365.1 Actinomycetota bacterium | reverse complement strand
GGGCCGGGTCGAGCGTGTCGGGACGGTTCGTCGCGCCGACGAGGATGATGCCCTCGATCGGGGAGAACCCGTCCATCTCGGCGAGGATCTGGTTGAGCGCCTGTTCCTGTTCGCCGCTGGAGGCGGTGGTCACCATCGTCGTCCCCCCGCCTCCACGCCGGCCGGCGACCGAGTCGAGCTCGTCGATGAAGATGATGGCGGGCGCGTTCTCCCGAGCCTCCCTGAACAGCTCGCGCACGCGCGATGCTCCGGCGCCGGTCCACATGTCGACGAAGTCCGAGCCCGAGATCGAGTAGAAGGGCACGCCCGCGTCGCCGGCGAGTGCGCGGGCCACGAGCGTCTTCCCGCAGCCCGACGGGCCGTAGAGCAGGATGCCCTTGGGGATCCTGGCGCCCATGGTCGCGAAGCGCTCCGGCTTCGAGAGGAAGTCGGCGATCTCGCGCAGCTCCGCCACTGCGGCGTCCTGTCCCGCGACGTCGGCAAAGGAGACGTCGCCCTCCTCGGCCTCGACCTTGCGTGCGCCGCTGCCAATGCTGAACACCCCGGTGCCGCCCCGGTAGGCGAGGATGAGGTACGCGAACACGACCACCAACATCAGCGTCGGTATCAGGAGCGACAGCGGACCGATGAACCGCTTTGCCTGCTGCTGATCGACCGCGGCAGGCACCTGATTGGGGATCAGCACGTCGGTGATTCGCTCGCGCAGCACCTCGGACTTGAAGTAGGGCGTGTTGTAGTCGCGAACCCTGCCGTCGCGGGTCTCGTAGGTTCCCTCGACATAGGCGTCGACATCGAGGATGCGAGCGTCTCTGACCCTGTCGCGCTCGGCGAGGTCGACGAAGCGGCTGTACGGGATCAGGTCGCCCGTGACGTGCGGACGCGAGTACTCCTGCAGACCCAGATAGGCGGCGAGCAGCAGGACTATGGTCAGCAGGGCGAGGGTGCCGGCGTTGATCTTCGGCACCCACGACCGGCGGCGTTTCTGCGGAGGACTCACTGCGGTGGCAGCTTAGAGGTTCCGAGCTCTCTAGACGGTCATCGGCGAACCCGCCGGCCCACCAGGCCCAGCGCCAGGAGCACCAGCACGATGCCGGCCAGTGCGAGCGCGATCATCCCCGGTATTCCGAGGCCTCCGCCGGCGCCCTCGGAGCCCGCGGGCAGAGTGGCGCCCGAACCGCGCCGCGACGGCTTGATCGCGCTGCGCAGGAAGGATCGCTTGTCGAGGATGCCCGTGCCGGGCAGCACGACCCAGCGCTCGTAGACCTGGGGGCGGTAGGCGAAGGCTCCCTGCTGGAAGAAGAGGGGGATCACCGGAGCGTCCTTGGCCAGCAGCTTCAGCTCCGATTGCACCTTTTGACGCCGGGTCTCGGGATTCGTCGCCGCGGCGACGTCCGCGGCGAGCCGGTCGAACTTGGGGCTTTCATAGCCCGAGTAGTTCAGGGGAGCACGCCGGCCGGAGCCGAAGACGGCTCTCAGGAAGTCGGGGTCTTGGGAGGCGAGCGCGGGCGAGGACCCGATCGCGGCCTCGAAGCTGGGCGAGGCGCCATCCTGTCCGACCGCGGCGGCCAGGCGGTCGGGCGGCAGCTTGCGCAGCGCGGCGCGGGCTCCCGCGCGCTGGAGCGCGAGGACCACCTGGCGGCCCGCCTCGAGCCTGACGGGATCGTTGTCCGGCGCCATGACCCCGATCCGCGGCAGATCCAGGCCGGCGAGCTCGGACCGGGCGCGCCGGGGCTCGAAGCGCTGGAGGCGGGTCGGCGACGCCCAGCGCGACTCGGGGTGCAGGTAGCCGTGGTCCGCGGGCTTGGAGTCGTCCCCTCCGTTGACGTTGGCCCGGGCCATCCGCCGCAGGTCGAGCGCCCTGGACACGGCTCGGCGCGCCCGGGGGTCGTCGAACGGCGCCCGGCGCAGGTTGAACATCAGCGTCGTGCCGGTGTACAGGGGCCCAGTGTCGATCTCGAAGACCGAGCGCCTGAGTCGCTCCTGCACGCGTTCGGGCAGCGTGACCGGGATCACGTCCACCCGGCGGTCCTCGAGTGCCCGGACGGTCTTGTCGAAGTCGCCGATGAAGGGCACCTCGATCCTCTCGACCATCGGGCGGCCCCGAAAGTAGCCGCGGTTCTCCCGAAAGCGATAGCGCTTTCCGCGGCGATACTCCACGAGTCGGTACGGCCCGCTCCCTACCGGCAGGCCCTCCGGAGCGGACTTGCCGGCGGGCAGGCCTTCCCACAGATGTCGCGGCAGGATCGGCAGATCGCTGAGCGGCTGATCCTCGAAGCCCGGAGAGGCGTGGCGGAGGGTGATCTGCACCGTCTCGCGGTTGAGCGCCTGCGCTCGCTCGACGGCCTCGAGCTGCGGCGTGAAGCGGGGGTGAAAGCGCGCGGCGAAGTGGCGGAAGCTGAAGGCGACGTCCTCGGCGGTGAGGGGCTTGCCGTCGTGCCAGCGGACGCCCTTGCGCACCCGGATCGTGATGCGCTTGCCGGCGTCGCTCTTGCGCAGCGAGCGGGCGAGCCACGGCTCGGGCTCGCCGCTGCGGTCGCGCCACATGAGGGTGTCGTAGATGAGGGTGACCAGCGGATAGTTGAGCTGGAAGGTGTAGGGCGTCAGGCTGCCGTCGTCCTTCGAGATGGGAATGCGGACCTCGCGAGCGGTGTTCTGGGCCTGAGCGCTCGGTGCCGACGACGCGGCCACCGAGACGATCGTGAGCACGACCGCTGTCCCCAGGCGAGCTGTCCGAGCGCGCCGGCTCAGCGCAACATCGCCGCCGTGTAGGCGATCCGGATCGGCTGGCACCAGATCACCACGGAGCGCACCGAGCGCGCGCGGACGCCCTTGGGCAGCAGGTAGTTCTGGTCTCCGCCGCTTGCCTTGAGCGGCGCGAACTGGTCATGGCGCGAGCGCAGCGCCTGCTTGGTGGTCCGTGGCCGGCGCGCCCTGCTGACCCACACGAACAGGTCGGTGTTCGCCGAGGTGGCGAAGTCCTCGAAGCGCAGGGCCAGGCGGCCCCGGGCCAGCCGATAGAGGTCGACCTTGCCGCGCCCGCGCCGCTCGATTCCGTAGAACCGCCCCCTGGCGAGCACCCGCGCTCGCTTGGCCTTCATGGCGCGTAGGGGCGGCTCGGCGACCGGCTCGGTGACCTGCTGCTCCACGGTCGCGCGCCACCGGCCGGCGGTCCTGACCCCGAGCCGAAGCTTCCCGGTGTCGACCGAAGGCGCCCTGCCCTTCCCCGGGCACCTTCCGCGGCCCAGGGGATTGCCCTCGCGCGGGGTGGGGGTCAGGTGCAGCGCGAAGCTTCCGCGCGTGCAGCGCCAGCGCACCCGCCACTGCACTGCCTCTCGCGAGATCCCGACGGTGGGGTTCGAGTCGCCGGAGCCGCGCAGGGAGGTGACCCGCTCCCAGCGCGGGGCCACGGTGTCTGCGGTGCGCGCGTCGCGGACCCCCTGACGCTGCTCGACCTTGGTGAAGGGATCGGTACCGGAGCTCTCTTCTTCGCCACCGCAGCCGGAGACCGCGATCAGCGCCAGGAGCGGGGCTCCTGCGGTGAGCCCTCTCACCCCCGCGCCCCGTCCGCGCGGCCATCGCGGGCGTGACCGCCGAAGCCTGCTCGATAGGTCTTCACGCTGTCCATTGTGGCGATCGGATCGCCCGGATGTCCCACGTGCCGGCCCGAGGGTGGGCGAGCGGGCGCGAACGTCGGCTCCCGGCGACCCCGCGTGGAGCGGCGAAGGGCGGTTCTGCCCTCGACGCAGCTCCTCCAAGGGAGTAGCGTGGCCGCATGCTAACTCTCGGGATCGTCATCATGGTCGCGTCCGTGGTAGCCGGGGTGGGCGCACTGACCTTCCTAGCCCTCAAGTCCTCGCCGGCGCGTACCGCGGGCAGGCGCGTCAGCACCACGCTGGTCCCCTCCGAGTCCCAGCAGGAAGCGCCCTACTACCCGGCGGCACAGAACGTGCGCTACGGCTACACCGGGGCGCAGACCGCGCCCGCCCAGGCGGCGGAGGCAGAGGAGCCGCCGCCCTGGGTGCTCAAGCTTTCGCTCGGCTCCGCGGCCGGCCTGGTCCTCGGGCTGCTCTTGGTGATGATCGGCGCGATGCTGTGAGCCGCAGGATGCGGCCGTGAAGCTCGCCTTCGCCGGCAAGGGGGGCGCCGGGAAGACCTCGATCACCGGCACGCTGGCCCGCATCATCGCCCGCCGCGGCCGCCGCGTGCTCGCGATCGACAACGACCTCAATCCCAACCTCTCGCTCACGCTCGGCATCCCGGCGGCGCGGATGTCCGACCTGCCGACCTTCCCGGCCGAGATCGTGCGCCGCAACGAGGCCGGCGCCTACGAGCTCACGATGCCGCTGGCGGAGATCCGCGCGGCCTCCACGGTGCCTGCCCCCGACGGGGTGTCGTTGCTGGTGGCCGGCCAGCCGAGGGCCGGGACCGGATGCCAGGGCTCCACGCACATGGCAGTGCGCTGTGTGATCGGGGCCGCACCGCGCGGTGAGGGCGACGTCTGCATCGTCGACCTCGAGGCCTCGACGGAGCACCTCCTCGTGGCGACAGCCGGGCACGCCGACGCGATGTTCGCGGTCGTCGAGCCCTACGGCAAGTCACTGGAGACCGGCAGGCGCGTCGTCGCCCTCGCGCGCGAGCTGGGGCTGCCCCGCGTCGGGCTGATCGCCAACAAGGTGCGCGACGAGCACGAGGCCGACGCCGTGGCCGCCTACGCGGATCGTCACGGGATCGAGCTGGTCGGCGCCGTCCCCTACGACGAGTGCTTCCACGAGGCCGATCGTGCCGCGCGCGCGCCGCTCGACCACGTGCCCGACGCCCCGGCGATGACCGCTATAGGCGAGCTGGCCACGCGTCTGGTCGGGGAGGACTCGCTACCCGCCGCGGGGCACCTCGCGTCGCCGCTTCCCGCGGCGTCCTGACCAGCGGCTCCGCCGGCCGGTCGAGATCACTCCGCCCGAAGTCGGGTGTCGTGTCCCCTCGTGCCTTCATTCCTATTACAAACTTGGGAATACCAACTATAAAAGTGTCTCTTCCAACTACGAGCGCTACGCTCTGGGGATGGCCGGGAAGCGCACCTACGGCGAGGCATGCGGCATTCCACGCGCTCTGGATCGCGTGGGCGAGCGCTGGGCGCTCATGATCGTCCGCGAGCTCCTGCTCGGCCCCAAGCGCTTCACCGACCTGCGGACGGGCCTGCCCCACCTGAGTCCCGACGTGCTCTCGCAGCGCCTGCGCGACCTCGAGGAGGCCGGGGTGCTGACGCGCCGCAAGCTGCCCCCGCCGGCGGCCTCGCAGGTCTACGAGCTGACCGAGTGGGGCGCCGAGCTCGAGCCGGTGGTCATCGCGCTGGGGCGCTGGGGCGCTCGCGCTCCCATGGCCCCCGAGGGGCTCGGAATGAGCTTCGACTCCCACATCCTCTCGCTGCGGACGCTGTTCGAGCCCGCTCTCGCCGAGGGGTTCGACGCCACCCTCGAGCTGCGGCTCGGTGACCTCCCCTTCCGCGCCGAGGTGACCGACGGCGGTTTCAAGGTCGAGCCCGGAGAGGCGCCGTCAGCGGACATCGTCATCGAGACGGACGCCGGAACGCTCATCGCCTTGGTGCACGGCCGCCGTGAGCTCGCCGAGGCGCAGGAGGCCGGCGACGTCGAGATAGAGGGCGACCGGGAGGCCGTCTCGCGCTTCCTTGGGCTGTTCCCCCTGCCCGAGCCGGCCGCCTGAGCGGCCCGAGTCAGTCCGCCGAGGGCTTGCTGCCCTCTGCCATCGCCTTGAGGTCCAGCGCGCGGTCCAGCGTCTCCTCGTCCACGCCCTTCTCGATCGCCACCTCCCGGATGGTCCGCGCGGAGGCCACGGCCTCCTTGACGATCTCGGTGGACGAGTCGTAGCCGATGAACGGGTTCAGCGCCGTGGCGATCGCGGGCGTGGACTCGGCGTGGCGGGTCAACGCCTGCTCGTTGGGCTCGAGGCCGTCCACGCACTTCTCCGCCAGCAGGGTCGCGGCGGACGAGAGGATCGCGATCGAGCCCAGCAGGTTGCGGGCGATCACCGGCACGCGGACGTTGAGCTCGAAGTTGCCCTGGGTGCCGGCGATGGAGATCGCCGCGTCGTTGCCGATCACCTGAGCGGCCACCTGGAGGACCACCTCGGGGATCACCGGGTTGACCTTGCCCGGCATTATCGAGGAGCCCTTCTGCAGCTCGGGCAGGTGCAGCTCGACCAGGCCGGTCCGGGGACCCGAGCCCATCAGCACGAGGTCGTTGGCGATCTTGGTCAGCGAGACGGCCACTACCTTCAGCGCGCCCGAGAGCTCGACCAGCGCGTCGCGGCTGCCCTGGGCCTCGAAGGGATCGGCGGGGCCGTCCGCGGGCACGCCGGTGTCCTCGGCGATCTTCGC
>JALZII010000085.1 GCA_030860365.1 Actinomycetota bacterium | reverse complement strand
CGGCGCCGCTGCCGGGGGCGCCCTCCGACGCCTACGGTGCGGGGGACAGCTTCGCCGCCGGGCTGACCTTCGGCCTGGGCGACGGGCGCTCGCTCGGGGACGCGCTGGCCCTGGCGAGCCGCTGCGGGGCGGCTGCGCTCACCGGCCGCGGATGCTTCGCCGGTCAGCTGGCCCGGCCCTAGCGGCGTTCGCTAGCGGCGCTTCATCAGCCGCGAGCGGACCTGGCGGATCTTCTGCTGGCCCTGGGGGCTCGAGGCGTAGCGCTGCGCGCGCTGGGCGAACTTGCGTCCCTGGGGGCTGCGGGCAAAACGGCTCAGCTTGTTCATGAGAGGCATGCCCTGACCCTAGCTGGCGGTGTCGGGCGCTTCGGCTAGGTTGCACGACAAGATGGCTCATCTGGCCGGGCAGTCGGTGCTCATCACCGGGGCGGCGCGCGGGATCGGCGCCGAGAGCGCGCGGCGCCTGGCCGCCCGCGGTGCCCGGCTGGCGCTGGTGGGCCTTGAGCCCGATGAGCTCGAGCGCGTGGCCGCGCAGTGCGGGGGCCAGTCGTTTGCCCTGGAGGCCGACGTGACCGATCGCGGCGCGATCGGGAAGGCGGTAGCCGAGGCCGCTGAGCGGCTGGGTGGAATCGACTGCGTGATGGCCAACGCCGGGGTGGCCTCGGCCGGCTATGTCCGCCACATGGATCCCGAGGCCTTCGAGCGGGTGATCGAGGTCAACCTGCTCGGCGTCTGGCGCACCGTCAGGGCGGCGCTGCCGCACGTGATCGACCGCCGGGGGTACGTGCTCGTGGTGGCCTCGCTGGCGGCGGCACTGCACGCGCCGGGGATGGCGCCCTATGCCGCGAGCAAGGCCGGGGCCGAGGCCTTTGCGAACTCGTTGCGCGTAGAGATGGCTCACCATGGGGTCGACGTGGGGGTGGGCTACTTCTCGTGGATCGCCACCGACATGCTGGCCGGGGCCGATGCCCATCCGGCCATGTCGGGGTTCCGCGACAAGCTCCCCGGCCCGCTCAGGACCACGCACCCGGTGTCGAAGGTCGGCGACGCCGTCGTCGACGGCATCGAGAACCGCCGTCGCTGGGTGACCGTGCCGCCGTGGCTGCGGCTGCTGCTGTGCCTGCGCGGGGTGCTCGCGCCGCTGCTCGACGCCGGCTCGGGCGATGAGGCCGCCGAGATCGATGCTCGCTTCGAGCGCGACGTGGCCGAGCGCGGCGCCGAGGAGGCCTCGGCGCTGGTGGGAGCCGGCGGGGCCGCCGATCGGTCGAGGTAGCTGCGCCACGGCGAGGTCTCCGAGGCTCCCGCGTGGCGCGTCTCATCTCTGCTCCTCGGGACCCGTCCGACCGGTCCGCGTGGCCTGACTACTCCGAGTTGCTCTCGGCGTCGACGGTCGAGCTCTCTTTCGACAGGTCCGGCTCGCCGGCGCCCGACGGCGTGTTCGGGTCGGTCGGCCCGCCCGGGATCGGGTCGTTCTTGTACTCCTCGGGGCTGTCGACCGCCTCTCCGCGCACCTCGACGCTTCCGTCCTCGCGGTGTCGCACGTCGGAGGGCCCGAGCTCCGAGGTCGCGGCATCGTCGTACGAGCTCTCGTTCCGCCCCTCGTGTGCTGATCGGTGCGGTGCCCGCTCGCACGGCGATCGGGCTGCGCTCCCCCGGCGCCCTCGCCTGGTACCCGAAAGCTCCGAAGGCCATGCCACCATTGAGATGTGGCCTCCCGTGACGCTCGCATGGTCGCACTCGGCTACGGCAAGTTCGTCCGCGCCGATCGCGTGTTCGCCCTCGTGCCCCTCGACGCCGAGGAGCGCGGCGACGGCCGGCGCACCTACGTCCACGTGGAGGGTCTGTCCGAGCCGCTGGTGGCCTCGCGCTCGGAGAGAGCGATCATGGCGGACGTAGAGGCGGCGCTGGCGGAGGCCGCAGGGGTGCCCAGAGGGCGGAGGCGCGGACCGTCACCGGCCCAGGAAAGCCTGCTCAGCTGAGGCGCTCGCCTAGAGCTCCTGCACCTCGCCGGTGACCTTGGCCACCGACTCCTTGGCGTCGCCGAACAGCAGCGAGGTGTTCTCGTTGTAGAAGAGAGGGTTGTCGATGCCGGCGAAGCCGGCGCTCATGCTTCGCTTGAGGATGATCACCTGGCCGCACTGCTGGACGTCGATGATCGGCATGCCCGCCTCGGGGTTGACCGTGTCGTTGGCGCCGATCACCAGCGCCACGTCGATCTGCGGGAGCTCGGGATTGATGTCGTCCATCTCGATGAGCTTCTCGTAGGGAACGTCGGCTTCGGCGAGCAGCACGTTCATGTGTCCCGGCATGCGCCCGGCCACCGGGTGGATGGCGTAGACCACGTCCACGTCGTGCTTCTCGAGCTCGTTGGCCATCTCGCGCACCGCGTGCTGGGCCTGGGCCACGGCCAGGCCGTAGCCGGGGGCGATGACCACGCGGCTGGCGTAGGCCAGCTGGATGGCGGCATCGGAGGCGTCGGTGGAGCGCACGGGCTTGGACTCGCCGTCGCCGCCGGTGGTCAGGTCCACGCCACCGAAGCCGCCGGCCACGATGGCCGGGATCGAGCGGCTCATGGCGTTGGCCATGAGGTTGGTGAGGATCGAGCCCGAGGCGCCGACGATGATGCCGCCCACGATCAG
>JALZII010000048.1 GCA_030860365.1 Actinomycetota bacterium | reverse complement strand
GCCCTGGCCGTCGCGGGCTGCGGGGGAAACGACGAGCGGCCGGCTCCCGCGCCTGCCCCCGAGGCCCCCCGGGCCGGCACGGGCGCCACCTCCACCCCCCGCCCGGAGGCGCTTCAGCGCGCTCGCGGTCGTCCGCGCGTGGAGACGGTGGCCTCCGGCCTCGAGATCCCGTGGGACCTCGCCTTCCTGCCCGACGGCGGCGCGCTGGTCACAGAGCGCCCCGGCCGAGTGCGCCTGCTGGGGGCCGACGGCAGGCTGCGCGCCCGGGTCCTCGCCACCGTGGAGGTCGACGACGCCGGTGAGGGCGGCCTGCTCGGCGTGGTGGTCGACCCACGCTTTGAGCGCAACCGCTTCGTCTACCTCTACCGCACCACCTCGAGCGGCAACGAGGTGGTCCGCTACCGCATGATCCGCGAGAGGCTCGAGGAACAGGCCGTGGTGGTCCGCGGCATCCGCTCGGGGGTGATCCACGACGGCGGGCGCATGCGCTTCGGGCCCGGCGGGGAGCTCTACCTGACGTCGGGCGAGGCGGGCCAGGAAGATCTGGCGCAGGAGCCGAGCTCGCTCAATGGCAAGATCCTGCGCATGTCGCCCGAGCAGTACCGCGGGCGAGGAGGGCGGCCCGAGGTGTTCAGCACCGGCCACCGCAACCCCCAGGGCCTGGACTGGCAGCCTGGCACCGGGCGTTTGGTCTCCGACGAGCACGGCCCCGATGGCGACGACGAGATCAACTTCCTGCGCCGAGGGGCCAACTACGGCTGGCCGCGCATCCGCGGCGAGGAGGCCGGGGGCGGGTTGGTGAAGCCGGTCGTGGTCTACCCCGAGTCCATTGCCCCCTCGGGGGCCACCTTCGTGCGCCGGCCCGGTTCGGCCTGGACCGGCGACTACCTGATCGGGGCGCTCGTGGGCGAGCAGGTGCGCCGTGTCACGATCGACCGGTCGGGCAGGGTGACCCGCAACGAGGCGCTGTTCGAGCGCCAGTTCGGACGCATTCGCACCGTCGTGGAGGGCCCCGACGGGACCCTCTACCTGCTCACCAACAACCGCGACGGTCGCGGGAGCTCCAACACCGGCGACGACCGCATCCTGCGGGTGGTCCCTCCCGCCGGGTGAGCGCCCGGCACCTAGCGCGGCGCGACGAACACGCCGCGCGTGTTCACCCGCTCGCCGTCCGGCGGGAGGAACGCGATCCGCAACCGGCCTGCGCCCGGCACGCGCACGCGGGCGGTGATGTAGCCACGGGCGCCCCGCGCGGTCAGGGCGCGCCGCGGGACGGGCGCGTCGTCGTCGAGCAGAAACTGTGCAAAAGAGGAGATCTGCGGGTTGCGGAAGGCCACGAACTCACTCCAGCTCATCCACGTCGCCTGGCGCGAGAGGGGGATGCCGCGAAAAGGATCGGGAGGCGTCTGATAGCCGAACTCGGTGATCCACAACGGCAAGCGGCGGAAGCTGCGCCAAGCGCGCTGAGCGCGGTCGAGGGAACGTCCTATGCGGTCGATCGACCTGAGCGTCGTGTCGGTCTTGACCCGCCCGCGCCATCGGGCCGGGCGAAGATCGTGTACGGATGATGAGCCCAGCCGAGCGCCTTGAACAGCCCGGGGTGGTCGGCTCTGAAGCGCCGGCGCTGCCGTGCGCCGGCCGGACATCCTCTCGTTCGGGCGCCGCGCCCGCGCAGCGGGCGGTAGCGCTCGGAGACGCAGTAGAGCTCGCGCACGAAGCGCAGGGTGTCGATCAGGGAGCCGGGCCGTGGTAGAGGGCGCGACCCGGGCGAAGCGCGCGGTCTCGCCGAGGAGGATCGTGTCGTCGCCGTGGCCGGACTCGGCGAGCCCGTCCCATGCGGCGTCCACCCGGGCGCGGTACAGATGCGGCGCGACGGGCCGGCGCCCGCGCCACTGGGGCATGAGCCAGCCGGGAAAGTTCGGCTCGTTCCACACCGACCAGTGGTCGACCTTCGGCAGCCGCGGCGCGCGGGGGCTCAGCGACGAGAGGTCCGACGGGACCGTCGCCGGCGGCTCTTGCGACGGGCTGCCGTCGACGGGCCAGTCGCCCGAGTAGCGCCGGCCCACCGCCTCGACGAAGTCGCGAAAGGCGCCGGCGGAGGGCCGCGTGATCCCCGCTCGCCCTCGGCGGCTGCGGTCGGCCCAGGCTGGACCCGGCCCGCTCCCCGTGAACAGCAGGCCCAGGTCGGGCCTGTCCGCGAGGTACACGATGCGGTCGTAACGCCGCCAGGACTCCTGAGGATAGGAGCGGGGGTCCGAGGCGCCGCGTCCGAAGGCCGGTCGCCGCTCACGCCCGGCGTCGGGCGCCAACAGGTTCCAGAAGGCGGTCACCCGCAGACGATCGGTCCAAGGCCTTTGATCGTCTGCAGCGTCTCCATCAGCTCTGCGTCTGACCGCGCATGAACGACCTTCGGGTCGTCCTGCAGGATCATCTCCTGGTTTGGCCCGGCGAGGGCAGCGGAGGGGAACGCGCACGCCACGAGCGCCAGCGCCAAGACAATCAGGGTCCGGGTCATCGCCTGCCTCAACACGCTCAAAGCGTCCACGGTCGCGGCGGCGTGCTCTCCGCC
This sequence comes from Actinomycetota bacterium, assembly GCA_030860365.1. GTDB lineage: Bacteria > Actinomycetota > Thermoleophilia > Solirubrobacterales > Thermoleophilaceae > JACCZR01. The sequence goes on along the minus strand of JALZII010000048.1, from coordinate 2,899 downwards.
TCTCAGCACGTGATGCCGTAGAGGACGACCATCGCCGCGCGGACGATACAGTCGGTCGCGATGGCGCCGCTCACCCCGGATGAGCTTCGCACCCGCGAGCGCGTCGAGACCCTCATCCGCCTCGCGGCGCCGGCGCTGAACCTGGTGCTGGCCGTGGGTGAGCGGGTCTCGCGCCTGGTCGAGCCCGAGGATCACGAGTACTACCCGCCACGCTCGGCGACCCCCTCTGAGCAGCCGCCTCCGCCCGAGCACGCGTGACCCGAGAACAGCAGATCGAGTGGGAGGCCCGCTGGGGCCGCCCGGCGGCGGCTGCGGCCATCATGGGAATCCTGCTGCCGATCGTGGCGGGGATCTTGCAGTCCTCCTCTCTCGACTCGCGCCCACGTGCGGATCAGACCGTCGAGTTCTTGCGCCTGCTCGATCGTCAAGGCGGGGTGTTCCTCACCACGGCAGCGGTCCAGGCACTCGGCACCCTCGTCCTCGCGGCCGTGCTCGCCTACCTGTTCCGTGTCGTGAAGTTTCGCCGTCCCGCGTTGCCCACGGCCGCGTTGGTGCTCGGTCTCCTGGGACCCCTCCTCCTTGCCGCGGCCGCGATCCTCGACGTGTTGGATCGCCTCGACAACGCCGACGAGTTTCTTCGCATGGGAGCACAGACGGAGAAACGCGCCGATGACCTACTCGTCGAGCGCAGCGGCCTGACCCTCGGGGTGGGACTCGCGGGCACGCTGTCGCTCGCCTTCGCCTTGATTGCGACAAGCCTCGCCGCCATGAGGGCGGGGGTGGTCAGTCGCTTCCTCGGCTTCATCGGGGTGATCCTCGGAGTTCTCTACGTGGTGGGACAGGTGATCACCGCATTCGCGCCCCTCGTCATCCAGTTCTTCTGGCTCGGCGCGATGACCGCGCTGTTCCTCGGCCGCTGGCCGGGTGGCCGTGGGCCAGCCTGGGCCAGCGGCGAGCCCGAGCCTTGGCCCTCGCAGATGGAGATGGCTCGGGCGCGCGAGGCGCAGGCCCAGAGCGCTCAGCCCGAGCCGCAGGAGCCGGCGGCGGCCAAGCCGCGCCGCAAGAAGCGCCGCTGAACGAACGAGCGGGTGGTGCTCGCCCGAATCCCGGAAGGTCCGGTGCTCGCGGCCAACCAACGCTCGGCCGGCGCTCCTCCCGGACGATCGGGCTGCGCTCGTCCGCTGGCCGCTCAGGCGATCGCGGGGGCTTGCGGCAGGCGCTCCAACGCCGCGGCCATGTCGCCCTCGGAGAACTCGGGGTCCTCCAGCTCGCCACCCAGGTAGGCGTCGTAGGCCGACATGTCGAAGTGTCCGTGCCCGGAGAGGTTGAAGAGGATCGTGCGCTCCTCGCCGGCCTCCCTCGCCGCATCGGCCTCCTCGAACACCGCGCGGATCGCGTGGGCGGGCTCGGGACCCGGCAGGATGGCCTCCGTGCGCGCGAAGCGGACGGCGGCCTCGAAGCTCTCGTTCTGGCGGTAGGCGCGCGCCTCGACCAGGCCGTGCTTGACCAGGCCGCACACCATGGGGGAGCCGCCGTGGTAGCGCAGGCCGCCGGCGTGCATGGGGGGCGGCACGAAGTCGTGGCCCAGCGTGTACATGGGCAGCAACGGGGTCATGCCCACCGTGTCGCCGAAGTCGTAGCGGTAGGCGCCGCGGGTGAGCGTGGGGCAGGCCGCGGGCTCGGCGGCCACGAAGCGCGTCTCCGCCTCGCCGCGCAGGACGCGGCGGACGTAGGGGAAGGCGATGCCGGCGAAGTTCGAGCCGCCGCCCACGCAGCCCACCACGACGTCGGGCTCCACCTCGGCCAGGGCCATCTGCTCGATCGCCTCCTGCCCGATCACGGTCTGGTGCAGGCAGACGTGGTTGAGCACCGAGCCCAGGGCGTAGTTGAGCGTCTCGTCCCCGGCGGCCACCTCGACGGCCTCGGAGATGGCGATGCCCAGCGAGCCAGTCGGGTGGCCCGCCTGGGCGCGGCCGGCCTCGGTGGTGTCGCTGGGGGAGCGCAGCACCTGCGCGCCCCAAGTCTCGATCATCGAGCGGCGAGAAGGCTTCTGGTCGTAGCTCGAGCCCACCATGTACACGGTGCATTCCAGGTCGAACATCGCGCAGGCCAGCGACAGCGCAGAGCCCCACTGGCCGGCGCCCGTCTCGGTGACCAGGCCCCGCATCCCGGCCTCCTTGTTCGCGTAGGCCTGGGGTATCGCGCTGTTGGACTTGTGCGAGCCGGCGGGGGAGACGCCTTCGTACTTGTAGAAGATCCTCGCCGGCGTATCGAGCTCGGCCTCGAGACGCCGGGCACGGTACAGCGGGGTCGGTCGCCACAACCGGTACGCCTCCCGCACGGCCTCGGGGATCTCGACCTCGGGCTCGGGCGAGACCTCCTGCTCGATCAGGGCCATCGGAAAGATGGGCGTCAGGTCCGGGGGCCCGGCCGGTTCGCCGGTCTGCGGATTCAGGGGCGGGACGGGATCGCCCGGGAGGTCGGGCAGCAGGTTGACCCATTCGGTCGGGATCGCCGACTCGGGCAGGGTGATCTTCACATCTGCGGCCACGGGCGGCGCCAGCCTACCGAGCTGGCCGTCCAAGGGCGCCCTCAGGTCGCGCCGGCCGCCTCGGCCACCTCGCGGTAAGCGGCAGCCAAGTCGCCGCCGCCGAACACCGATGAGCCGGCCACGAACAGGGTGGCTCCCGCCTGCGCGCACTGTCCCACCGTGTCGGCGCCGATGCCGCCGTCCACGGTGATGGGCGGGCCCTCGCCCAGCAGCTCGCGCAAGCGGGCGACTTTGCGCTCGGAGCCGGGGATGAAGGACTGCCCGCCCCAGCCGGGATTCACGGTCATGCACAGCGCCAGGTCCACCATCTCAGCCACCGGCGCCACGACCTCGGCGGGCGTTCCCGGG
>JALZII010000031.1 GCA_030860365.1 Actinomycetota bacterium | reverse complement strand
CGGTGAGCCAGCCCGACCTGTTCGTCGTCTGCAAGACCTGCGGCTCGGAGGTCAGCCCCTACGTGACCGAGTGCCCCTACTGCGGCCAGCGGGTGCGAAAGCGGGCGCCGAAGCTGGACCGCCCAGGTGCGCCGGAGGAGGAGAAGCCTCGCCGTCGCCGGTCCACCACCAATCTGCCCCGGCTGCGGCCCGACGAGTTCGAGGGGATCGCCTCCGACAGGCGTCCCTACGGGACCATGGCGCTGATCGTCGCGAGTCTCGTGCTGGTCGTCGTCTACGCCTCGGGCGTGGAGCCGGTCGACCTCGGGGCCATCAAGCCCGAGGCCAACGAAGAGCCCTGGCGCTTTTTCACGGCGCCTTTCGTGTTCGCCGACAAGCTGGCCTACGCCTTCGGAACGCTGCTGGCGGTGGGCATCTTCGGCTCGCTGCTCGAGCGGCGCTTCGGGCTGGCGGCACCGGTGCTCGTCTTTGTCCTGGCGGGTGCCGCGGGAGCGGCCCTCGCCACGGTGATCGGGGGCGACCTCGTGCTCGCTCCGCCGCCGGGGTTCGTCTTCGGGGCCAACGGCGCAGCCCTGGGTCTGCTGGTGGCCTGGCTGGTGGACGACCGCTTGGCGGCGCGCCGTGGAGCCGCCCGCGAGACCGACCTCCTCGGCGTGGGTGTGCTCGCCGCCGTGCTGGTGCTGCTGTCGCTGCCGGTCGAGGAGGCCAACCTGGCGGCGGCACTGGGTGGCGCGGGGGGGGGAGCGCTCCTCGGGCTCCTGCTGCGCCCCTTCGCGCGACGCTGAGGCGACCCGAGGTCGTGCCGGCGGGCCCCCACCCGCAGTGGCCGATGCCGTCCGGTTCTCGGCGAGGCGCCCACCCGACCTATCATCCGTCCCGGTGCCCGACGCCCCGTTCAACGACGCCGAGGTGGAGGCGGCGCTCGAGGCGCTGTCCGAGCCCGGCCGCTTCCGCGAGGCCGAGCAGCGGGTGGCCCGCGTGGCGCCGCAGTTGCAGCGGATGCTGAACGCCGCCCTACACGAGGGAGGCTGGTTCGGAGAGGCCCACGAATCCCAGGTCCGCCAGGCGGCCGGCGCCGAGGAGGAGGCCGAGCGTGCCGTGGCGATCCGCAGCCTGCTCGCCGAGGAGACCCGGATGGGAATGCTCGTCGGGGTGGCCGTGGGATGGGAGCTCGCGCGCGAGCTCGGCACCGACGAAATCGACCCAGAGGAGTAGAGAGATGCCCGACGTGGAGTTTGAGTCCAACGGGGGAATGGCCCCCGGATACCTCGCCCTCCCGGAGTCCGGAACAGGCCCGGGCGTGGTGGTGCTGCAGGAGTGGTGGGGCCTCGAGGACCACATCAAGGACGTCACCGACCGCTTCGCCGCCGAGGGCTTCGTGGCTCTCGCGCCCGACCTCTTTCGCGGCGAGACCACCGACCAGCCCGACGAGGCCGAGCAGAAGATGATGGCCATGAACATGGACGAGACCGAAAAGGACATGCGCGGCGCGGTCGACTACCTCTCCCAGCACGAGTCTTACGACGGCTCGGGCATAGGCGCCGTGGGCTTCTGCCTGGGAGGCGGCCTGGCCGTCTGGGCCGGGACCGCCAATCCGAAGGTGGACGCGGTGGTCTCGTTCTACTACGTCGTGCCCCACGGCAAGCCCGACTTCTCCAAGCTCGACGCCCCCGTGCTCGGCCACTTCGGCGACGCCGACGAGATGGTGTCGGTCGACGACGCCAAGGCGCTCGAGTCGGAGATCGACGAGGCCACCGACCACGACGTGGAGTTCGTCTTCTACGAGGGCGCCGGGCACGCGTTCTTCAACGACACGGACCGACTGGGCACCTATCACTCCGAGCACGCGCAGACCGCGTGGCAGGGCACGGTGGACTTCCTGAGGAAGACCTTCAAGCGCAGCTGACTACGCCTGGTTGCGGCTCCGCGCTCGAACCACCTGGGTCGGCCCTCAAGCCGATTACCGTGTGTCCATGGCCGGCGGTCGCGCACCCTTGCCTCGCTCAGCCTTCGCTTCGGCCTTGCCGGCCGGACTCGTGAGCGTGGTGCTGGCCCTCGCGGCCCTCGGCTGCGGGGGCGACGAGGAGGTCGAGCGGCTCAAGGAGCCCCCGGCGCGCGGGGAGACCACCGGCGTCGGCCCCACCGCCACCGCCCCGGGTGCGACCACTCCGCCCCCCGAGGACAAGCCGCCGTCCGGGGGCACCGAGCCCCGTGG
>JALZII010000015.1 GCA_030860365.1 Actinomycetota bacterium | reverse complement strand
GTGACCTCGACGATGTTGCGCACCTGGCCGGTGAGGTTGCTGGCCATCATGTTCACGTTGTCGGTCAGGTCGCGCCAGGTGCCCGAGACGCCCTTGACCTCCGCCTGGCCGCCGAGCTTGCCCTCGGTGCCCACCTCGCGCGCCACGCGCGTGACCTCGTCGGCGAACGAGGACAGCTGGTCGACCATGGTGTTGACGGTGGTGCCGATGCGCAGGAACTCGCCCTTGACCGGCTGGCCCTCGATGGTCAGCGCCATCTCCTGTGAGAGGTCGCCCTCGGCCACCGCCATCAGGACGCGACCGACCTCGGTGGTGGGGCGCACGAGGTCGCCGATCAAGGAGTTGATCGAGTCGACGCTCGTCTGCCAGCCACCCGTCCCGTCCAGCGACGCTCGCTCGGTCATGCGCCCTTCGCGCCCGATCACCCGCGCGATGCGCACGAGCTCCTTCGTCATGCGCTCGTTGTGCTCGGCGAGATCGTTGAAGGAGGCGGCGACCTCCCCGAGGACCCCCTTGCGGCGGCGGGACAGCCGCACCGAGAAGTCGCCCCGCCGGGCGGCATCGAGCGCCTCGACCAGCTCGTCGAGCGCGCGAGCGTCGACGCTGATCTCGCGCCGGTCGGTGCTGCGGGGCTGTGAGGTGTCTCGTCGAGCGCCCGGCGGGTGCATGTGGTTTGCCGTGCTCGCTGAGCTCGAGGCCACAGGAGTCCTTTCGTGCGGTAGGGAGGCTACGGACAGTACCGTCGCCGCGAGCCGGCGGTGATCTCGCGGTGCGGCTGTTGCGAGTCATCGGCGCGCACGCGCGCGGGCATGAGTGGTTCTGGCGCGCCGGGTCGGTCGCCTTGGACAGGCGATCAGGCCGAGCGCTGCGAGTCGTTCTTCGTGGGCCGATGACACGCGCGGAGCCCTCGGACGGATCAGGGACCGCGTCCCTGTCGCCGCCGAGCTCCAAGCGCCGCCGACTGCCGTCGGCGAACCTGACGTTCACCGGCAGGGCAATGCAGCCGCCGTGGCCGGGCGGGGCGGGGGTGGAGCACAACTGGTAGCCCAGATGCTCCACCGTGCCCTTGCTGGGTAAAGCGGGGAGCGCCAGGCGCCCCCTCCCGCCCAAGCGACACGTGCGTGGGCGGGAGGGATGCCATCAGGCGCTAGCGGATCCTCTCGCAGTACACGAGCGTGTTGTCGCCGCGCCCGCCCTTGCAGGTGTCCGAGTTGCGATTGGGATCCTGGACCGGCTCATCGCGCGGCTGGAGATCACCGTTGAGGAAGTCGTCGCCCTTGCCCCCATCGAGCAGATCATCTCCGAACATGCCCGCGAGGAAGTCATTGTCCTTGCCGCCCCGCAGACGATCGTTGCCGGGGCCGCCGGCGAGGCCATCCTCGCCCTTGCCGCCCGAGAGGCGGTCGGCCCCCTTCATGCCGACGAGGAAGTCATCGCCCTTGCCGCCCTGGATGTGGTCGTCTCCGTCGTCGAGCTTCGAGCCGGGATTGCCCTCCTCGCCAGAGAATTCACCGCCGAACAGCTCGTCGTTGCCCTTCCCGCCCTGGATCTTGTCGTCGCCGTAGAAGCCGAGCACGAAATCGTCGCCGTCACCGGCGTCGATGCGGTCGCCCCCGCCGGTGGCCGAGCCGTCGGGCTCGCCGCAGATCCTGTCGTTGCCACCGCCGCCGCGGATAACGTCGCGGCCCAGGGTGCCGATGATGACGTCGTCGCCGCTGGTGCCGACGAGCGAGCCGGGGCTTGTGGCCGGCGCGCCCAAGCAGGTTGGTGCGGGGGCCTGAGAGGTGGCCGGTGCGGCCGCGACGAGCAGCGCGGCGAGGGCGCCAAGGGCCGTCATGGTCTTCTTCATCGTGAGAGCTCCCTTCCTGACACAGGGGTGGACATTCGCGCAAGGGCGAAAGCCACGGGGCCCCCACCCAGGGCGGAGCCTAGGCGGATTCCGGGAATGGCGCCACCGTGATTCGTTGCTTTCTTGTACCACCGCCTACGGCTCGCCTCGGCTCCTCGCCCGAGCCCGAGGAAGAGGGCTCCCTGGGCGCGGCACGGCACCAGCGCCTCGCTGGCGATGAAGTGGGGACTTCGGAAGTCGCAGCCGCGGCCTACCAGCGCATTCTGGGCGACCGACGTCATCCCGCCTGTACCCGGCTCGTTGGACCTTGAGGAAGCGGCAGCTCCTCGGTCCGCCGAAAAGGAAAGCTCGGTCAGCGTCCCGTTCGGATGTCTGCGTGTGGAAGCGATCGCTTGACTTGCCGTTTAATCAGACATACTCTCTAACCAATAGATTGATGCCGCGTAAGTACGACATGAGCCGGCGTGCTGCGGCGCGTGAAAGGACGCGGAGGCGGATCGTGGAGGCGACGGCGAAGCTGCATGGCGAGAGGGGGGTCTTCGGCACCTCGTGGCGCGCCATCGCCGAGGAGGCCGACGTCTCGGTGGCGACCGTCTATTCCCACTTCCCTTCTCTCGATCAGCTGCTCCCCGCCTGCGGCCAGCTCGTGATGGAGCGGGCGCGCCCGCCGTCGCTCGACGCGGCCGGCGAGCTCGTCGGCGACACGGACGACCTGCGCGAGCGCCTGGCGCGTGTCGCGCGCGAGCTGTTCGGGTTCTACGAGCGTGGTGGGCCCCACCTCGAGGTCGACGCGCGCGAGCGAGAGCTCCCAGGGGTGCGCGCGTGGGAGGAGTCTCAGCGCGCCACGGTGCTCGCCTTCGTGCGCAAAGCGCTCGGGGGGCGTGCCGACGAACGCCAGGCGCGGGTTGTCAGCGCCTTCTTCGACCTTCCCACATACAGGGCGCTTCGCATCCGCGGAGTCAGCCCGAAGAAGGCCGCCGAGGCGGTGGCCGAGATCGCGGCTTGCCTGATCGAGCGCGAGGAATGATCAACCCACCGATGGAGGTCCCGATGGACACCGCCAAAGCCACGAATCGCCGTGAACCCGAGGAGCCCACGCTGAAGCCCGCCTTCGTCGCCGGCGACGAGGGGGAGGCGCGCTGGTGGGGTGGGGGGCTCGCCGTCATCAAGGCGACCGCCGACGACACCGGCGGACAGATGACGATCGTCGAGGTGACCGAGCCGCCCGGTGCCGAGGCGCCGCTGCACGTCCACCACAACGAGGACGAGGCGTTCTGGGTGCTCGACGGGGACGTGAGCTTGCAGATCGGCGAGACGACGATCGAGGCGCACGCGGGCGACTACGCCTTCGGTCCGCGACACATACCGCACCGCTACACCGTGGGCGAGGCGGGTTGTCGGATGCTGTTCATCCTCACTCCCGGAGGTTTCGAGGACCTGGTGCTGGCGATGAGCGAGCCCGCCGGCGCGCGCACGCTGCCCCCGCCGTCATCCGAGGAGCCGGATATGGTCGAGATCAAGGCGATCGCAGCGGCGCACGGCGGCGAGGTGCTCGATGGCTGAGGTTGAGCAAAACGCGAACGGGTCAGCAGCGACAGGCCAGGCCGAGCTCTGGGGTGAGCGCGCCCGCGACTGGGCCGATGTGATGGAGGGCTGGGACGGCTGGGGCGTGCCGGTCTACCGGCACGTCCTCGAGCGGGTCCCGGTCGGCCGCGAGACCTCCGTGCTCGACGTCGGCTGCGGGGCGGGGCGCTTTTGCCGCATCGTTGCGGATCGTGGAGCCAGGGTCTCAGGCTTGGACACTACGCCGGCGCTCTTGGAGATCGCACAGGAGCGGGTCCCCGACGGGGACTTCCGGATCGGCGACATGGGGGAGCTGCCCTGGGATGACGGCTCGTTCGACCTCGTCACCGGCTTCAACTCCTTCTTCATCGCGGCCGACATGGTCAGCGCCCTCGCCGAGGCACGCCGCGTGGCGCGACCTCGAGCACCCGTGGCGATGAGCGTCTTCGGTCGGCCCGAGCACTGCCAGTCGACGGCGATGTTCAGGGCGGTCGCGGGGCTCTTGCCGGCGAAGCCGAGCGGTGAGGACAAGAAGTCCGCCCCGGCGCTGCACGAGGAGGGTGCACTCGAGGCCCTCGCGAGGCAGGCGGGACTCACACCGCAGGAGGGTGGGTACCTCGAGCTCGTCGAGCGCTACCCGAACCTCGAGACGCTCGTCCGCGGCGTGATGGCGGCGCCGCCGATGGTCCGCGCGGCTCGCACGGTCGGACAGGACTCGGTTCGGGAGGCGCTCACCGAAGCCTTCCGAGCGTTTGAGACTCGGACCGGGAGCTATGCGCTCGAGGAGGAGGTCCGCTACCTGATCGCGCGGGCCTGACCACCAGCTCGGCCTCCGGAGCGGGTTGGCGGCGTAGGCCACGATTTCGCCGGGCAGTCCCAGCCGAAAAGCAGGAGCATGGGAGCGGTGGACCCTCCAGCAGTTGCGCCGGCTGTCTGTTGCTGAGAAGCTCGAGCTCAGTAACCGGAGGCGGAACGGCACAATCCGCTGAACCGACACAAGGGAGGCTGATATGCCGACGGTAATCGCATACCACGAGATCGATGACAGCGAGCACTGGCTCGCCTCACCGAAGCGTGAGGAGGTTTTTGGGCCCCTCGGGATCACCGTCCGGACGTTCCTCGACCCGCAGAATCCGAACCGGGCGGCGGTGCTCGCCGAGGTGCCCGACATGTCGGCCTTTGAGGCCGCCATGCAATCTCAGGAGGCCGCCGACGCGATGGCCCATGATGGTGTTCGCCCCGACACGCTGATCGTGCTTGTCGAGGCGTAGCGCTCAACGGACACGCTTCGCAGTGCTGCTTGGCCGCGCCGACGCGATGCGCGTTCGTCGGCAGGTGCTCGACATGGGGCCAGGGGCCCTGACCAGCTCGAGCAGCGGCTCGGATGCACCGAAGACGAGGCCACGGCGATCCTCTCCGGACGCGACGTTGGGGCACCGATTGGGCACCGGCAGCAGGAAACGTGTTCGCAGGCGCCTGAGAGCTGGGGCCGGAAACGCTGAGAGGGCCGCTGTGGCGGGGCTTCTCGTCAAGCGGCTGATGGGATTCGAACCCACGACCTTCTGCATGGCAAGCAGACGCTCTAGCCAACTGAGCTACAGCCGCGCGAGAGCCGCATCTTAGCTGCGGCGCTAGAGCGTCCTGCTCGAGGAGGGCTGAGCTCGAGCGAGGCCGGCAGCTCCGTGAACGCCGCGTAGCGCTCGACTGCGGCGTCGAGCGCCTTGTAGGCGATGCCCAGCTCGTCGTACATCGGGATCAGGAACGCGCCTCGCGCCGCTTCGCGAAGAGGAGAACCAGGTGTGCTGCCTGCCCCTCCGCGGCCCACTGCAGATCAGGCCCTCGAGCTCGGCGTAGATGGTGATGTAGCCCAGGCGGAGGCCCTTCGCCTCCTCGAGTCCCGCCAGGGTCAGCGCCTGGGCGAGCTCCTTGCGCAGGAGTGGCTCACCGTCCTCCAGCGCTCCTCGGAGCACCTCTTGGCTGCGGGGCGCGCTGCCCGTGCATCCGGCGGTGCACGATCTGGAGGCGGTCGAAGGCCACTTGGCGCGGAGGCTCGGGCGCTAGGGCTGAGCAGCCTGCGGGTTGCTCTTGGCCCATTCGAGGATGTCCCTGGTGCCGGTGACGAACACCCCGTCGGGCGTCCGGAGCACGGGAAGCCTCTCCTGGCCGGTGATCTCCTTCAGCTTGGGCCGGTTGCCCTTGGTGAACAGGCCCATCGGGCAATTCCTGTCGAAGACGCTGGCCTCGTAGGCGTGGCCTGCCTCGCGCAGCGCCTCGTGGCACCTGCGGCAGGGATGGAACTTGGGGCCGCCGTCCTCGAGTGAGCAGGTGAAGAGAGTCAGGTCACCGGTCATGAGGCGCGCCACCCTAGCCTTGTGGACGTGGAGGCCGAGCAAGAGGGGCGCCTGCTCAGCCCCCCGGTGCTCGGCTGGATCCTCTACGACTTCGCCAACACGATCTTCTCGTTCGTGGTGGTCACCCGCTACTTCGGGGACTGGATCGTCAACGAGCGCGGCCAGCCCGACATCTACGTGGGGCTGATGACCGCCGCGGTGTCGGTGGCCCTGGTGGTGGCGCTGCCCTCCATCGGCGCCCGCGCGGATCGCCGCGCGCGCCACAAGCCGATCCTGATCGCCTTCACGCTGCTGTCGGTGCTCGCGACGGCGCTGCTGGGCGTGGTGGAGCCCGTGCTGCTGGCCCTGGTGGTGGCGGGCATAGCCACCTTCGCCTTCAACACCGCCGACTCGCAGTACCACCCGCTGCTGGGCGTCGTGGCGCCCGAGCACAGGCGCGGGCGGGTGTCGGGCACCGCCGTGGCCGTGGGCTACCTCGGAACGCTCACTGCGCTGTTCTCGCTCGGCGCGATCGTGGAGGACGGCGAGGCGCAGAAGGCCTTCCTTCCGGCGGCGGCGCTGTTCGGGCTGTTCGCGCTTCCCTGCTTCTTCCTGGTGCGCGAGCGCCGGGTGCCATCGCCCGCCGGCGGCCCCCGCGAAAGTCCCTTCCGCCGGCTGGCCGAGGCCCTGCGGCGAGCCCGGAGCGCTCCTCACGGACGGCTGCTGCTGGCCCGCTTCCTGTACGTGGACGCGATCGCCACGGTGATCCAGTTCCTCACCGTCTACGCGCGGCGCACCGGCGACTTCGACGGCGACAAGATCGACGTGTTGCTCGCCGTCTCCACCGTGGCCTCGATCGCGGCGGCCATCGGCGCGGGCCTGCTGGCCGAGCGAATCGGGGCCAAGCGGGTGATCCTGGGCACGCTCGTCCTCACGGTGTCGGCGCTGGTGCTGACCGCCGGCACGGGCGCGAGCGCCGCGCTGTGGGTGGCGGGCCCGATGGTGGGCGCCGCGCTGGGCTCGCTGTCCAGCGTCGACCGGGTGCTGATGCTGCGCCTGGTGCCCGAGGAGCGCCGCGGAGAGGACTTCGGCCTCTACGCCATGGTCGGCAAGCTGTCCTCCGGCTTCGGCCCACTCGTGTTGTGGGGCGGCACGATCCTCGTCATGACCGAGCTCCTGGATCTCTCACGCTTCGACGCCAGCAGGGTGGCCGTCTTCGTGCTGGCGGCGTCGGCCCTGGCAGGTCTCCTGGTGCTGCGACCGCTCCGCGACCCCGGTCGGGCCGCGCCGTGAGCGGGGCGAGGCTCGGGCTGCATCCGCTTATCCTCGATGTGGCATGAGCACGACCAGCGCTCCTATGACAGTCGGCGAGTACTTCGCGGTCAGCGCCGAGGGCAACCGAACGCAGCTGATCGGCGGGGAGTTGGTCGTGAATGAGCCGATGCCGCTCCACGGGAGGATCCAGTTTCGCCTGATCCTGGCGCTTGGGGTCTGGTCCGAGGCCGAGGCAGGCCGCGGGCTGGTGATCCCACCCACCGACGTCGTGATCGGCGAGCATGACGTCTACGGCCCCGACCTCGTATGGATCGCCGAGCGAAACCGCCCGCGCGACCTGCGCCGGCGGCTGGAGCGTGTGCCCGACCTCTGCGTCGAGATCCGCTCCCCGGGCACCTGGCGGTACGACGTGGGCCGCAAGAAGGCGGTCTACGAGGCAGGTGGACTGTCCGAGCTCTGGCTCGTGGACGGCGTCGCTCAGACCGTGCTGGTCTTCCGGCGCTCGTCGCGCGAGGAGCAGTCGTTCGACGTGGCCCTCGAGCTGTCCGGTGCGGACACGCTGTCCTCCCCGCAGCTGCCGGACTTCTCGTTGGCTCTCGGCAGGCTCTTCGAGAGCTGAGCCGCGCGGCGGCGGCGCTAGCCTCCTCAGGCCCCGGCGCCGTGGCGGAGTGGCTACGCAGCGGCCTGCAAAGCCGTTCACACCGGTTCGATTCCGGTCGGCGCCTTCGATTCCAGAGCCTAATCTCGGCTCACTGATCGTAAGCGTGTTTCAACCGTGTCCCGAGAAGGGCGTTGACGATCACGCTTTCCGAGGCGTCCTTCTGCGCGCACTCGCGCCCTCCGGGCGCCCATCACGGGGAGGGGGCCGGGCGCCTCCCCGACCCCCGCAGCACAGCTTGACTTACCGGCCGCGTGCTCGCGGCCTGCACCGATCGCAAGCGGCCGGCATATGAGCCCTCCCGCAAGCGCCTTGCCTGGCCCAGTGGGCGCCGTGTCGCATGTCTACAGCGCGGATGAGCCCGAGCGCCTGCGCGGTCCTCAGCACGACTTCGCGATCGGCGACGAACTGCGCGCCTGGCGCCACCTCGCCGAGGCGCTCGACCACCTGCTGCTCGGGCTGCCCATGGGCGCCGGCCCGCCGGCCTGCTTTGACACCACACCCGCCGCCAGGCCCGAGCTGCGGGCGCTGCTTGCCCGCCGGGGGACCGTGCTCACCCGCGGCACGACCTTCGACAATTCGGGAAACCAGCCCTGTAGGC
>JALZII010000007.1 GCA_030860365.1 Actinomycetota bacterium | reverse complement strand
GGGGGCTTCGGCTCGAGCGGCGGCTCGACCTCGGGCGTGGGGCGCCCGTCGGGTTCCTCCTCCTCCGGCAGCTCGAGCTCTTCCTCCGGCGGGGGCTAGATATCGATCGTTTCCGTGCCGAGCCCCGGGAGGGCTGGCCGGCGATCATCGAGGAGCAGGGCCTCATCTACTGGCGCACCGACCTGCCCGAGGGCGGCCAGATCTCCTACTGGAACGAGGAGGCCTACTACGCGTTCTCGTCCACCGAGGTCTACGAGCTGGAGGCCGAGGTGCGCCTGCTGATGGACATGCTGATCGAGGCCGGCGACTACATCATCGAGCACAACCTGTTCTCGAAGATGGGCATCCCCGGTTGGGCCGTGCCCCGCATCAAGGAGACCTGGGAGTCCGAGCCGCCGATGCTCTACGGGCGCTTCGACTTCGCCTACGGCCCCGACGGCGCCAAGCTGCTCGAGTACAACGCCGACACGCCCACCGCGCTCCTGGAAACCGCGATCCAGTGGCACTGGGTCCAGGACGTCTTCGGCCCGAGCGGCGATCAATGGAACACCCTGCACGAGGCGCTGGTCAATCGCTGGCGCGAGCTCAGCGAAGCAGACCGCCTTCCCGGCCAGTGGGTCCACATGCTGCACACCACCGCCGAGGGCTCGGGCGAGGACTTCATGACGATCGGCTACATGGCCGCCACCGCGCACGAGGCCGGCATCCGCGTGGAGCTGATGCCGATCGAGAACCTCGGCTACAACGAGGAGGACGGCTTCCTCGACATGCAGGGCCGCTACGTGCGCACCGCCTTCAAGCTCTACCCCTGGGAGTGGATCGTCCACGAGAGCTTCGCCCGCCCGGCGCTCGACCGCATGGGTGACGGCGAAGGCCAGACCACCTGGATCGAGCCCATCTGGAAGATGCTGTGGTCCAACAAGGGGATCCTGCCCGTGCTCTGGGAGCTCTATCCCGAGCACGAGACGCTGTTGCCCACCTGGTTCGAGGGCGAGGAGCCCAAGGGCCTCGAGTCCTATGTCCGCAAGCCGCTGCTGGCGCGCGAGGGGGCCAACTCGGTCGCCGTGATCGACGGCAAGGTGGCCGAGCAGGGTCCGGGTCAGGGGTACGGCGGAGAGGGGTTCGTCGTCCAGCAGTACGCCGACCTCGGTGAGTACGAGGACGGGGTGCGCCCCGTGCTCGGCCTCTGGACGGTCGACACGGAGCCCGTGGGCTGTGGGATTCGCGAGCAGCGCGGGCTTATAACCGACAATACGTCTCGCTTCGTTCCGCACGTGATCGCGGACTGAGCCCAACGAGAGGAGCGCAAGTGGAAGATTCGATGATTGAGCTGATAGGGCAGGTGCTCGCCTACTCGGCCGTGGGCCTGGCCATCCTGGTCGCGGGGTTCTTCGTGATCGACGCCCTGACGCCGGGCAAGCTCGGCCAGCAGGTGATGGAGGGCAACCCCAACGCGTCGGTGCTGGCGGGAGCCACCGTGGTCTCGCTGGGGCTGGTGCTGTGGTTTGCCATCTACTTCACCGGTGCGGGTTGGGACGGTCTCGACGACGCCCTGATCTTCGGCCTGGTCGGCGTGGCGCTTCAGGGCATCGGCTTCTTCGTGCTCGACCTGATTACGCCCGGGAAACTGGGGGACGAGCTGATGCAGGCCACATACCACCGCGGCACCACCCTCTCGGCCTCGGTCCAGGTCGCCATCGCGCTGATCGTGAGTGCGTCGTTGACCTAGCTTCGAACCTGGCGGTCACAGCAACGGCTCCGAGTGGACCCGAGCGCACGATGGGGGCTGCCCTTCCCGCCCGCGACGGGACGCCGCCCGCACTGGGAGCGGTGCTCGCCGGCGGTCGGGGCAGCCGGATGGGTGGGCCAAAGGCGACGGTTGCGCTCAGCGGGCGCCCGCTGATCGACTACCCGCTGGCCGCGCTCGCCGCGGCCGGGATCGAGGCCGTCGTGGTCGCGAAGTCGCGCTCAGAGCTCCCGCCGCTCGAGGCCCCCGTGTGGGTCGAGCCGCCGGGGCCGAGCCACCCGCTGAGCGGCATTCTAGCCGCGCTGCGCAGGGCCGGGCGTCCCGTGCTGGCCGTCGGCTGCGACATGCCGTTCCTCTCGGGGGCGCTCCTCTCCTGGCTCGCCACCCTGCACGGGCGGCTGGTGGTCCCAACCGCCGGAGGGCGCCTTCAGCCCCTGCTCGCACGCTACGACCCTTCGCTGGAGCCGGCGCTGGCTCGTGCGCTCGAACGCGAAGATCCGCTGCACCGGGCACTGGCTGAGCTTGACCGGCGCCTCGTCACCGAGCAGGAGATCGAACGCTTCGGCGCGCCACGGCGGTTGCTCTTCAACGTCAACACGCCCGAGGATCTGATTCTCGCCGAACGCATGCTCAGGGGCTGACCCGCGCCGCGACCTCCTTCAGCTCGTCGGGCGTCCGGCCCGAGGCGCCTCCGAGCCAGCAGGCAATCGGAGCGGCGATGCGCTCCGAGGAGTGCGCGGCGGTGGCGGCGAGCTCGAGGATGGCGTCAATCGACGCGCGATCCGGCCCCGGCGCACCGAGCTCCTGCGCGAACGCGTCGATCCACTCCTCGGCGGTCACGCTCGTGTCAGATCGAGGCCTTGGCCAGGCTCGGCACCGACTCGGTGGCAAACGACCGCCGCAGGTAGAAGAACCACGTCAGCCCGGCAAAGACGGCATAGGAGGCCAGGAACGCCCACAGCGCCGGGACCGACCAGTCGGCCTGGCTTGCCGCGACGGCCACCTTCTCCGCCGGCGTCGCCGCCTTCACGTCGGCGGATACGCCCAGGCTGGCCTGGCGGAAGGCGACCTGGATCAAGAAGCCGCCGAATGCGCCGATCGCACCCGCGATGCCGATTACCGCGGCGGCCTTGCGCTTGTAGCGCAGCAGCGTGTCCTTCATCGCCATCCCCTTCAGCTCGGCCTCGCGCCGCCCCAGCTCGCTGAAGATCGACGGGATCATCCGGTAGGTGGAGCCGTTGCCCATCCCCGCCAGCAGGAAGATGACCATGAAGGAGCCGAAGAACAGGGCGAAGCTGCGCCCGTTCACGCCGGCGATGGCGAACGCGGTGGCCGCGCCCATGCCGATGAAGCACCACAGCGTGACCCTGGCTCCGCCCATACGGTCCGACAGCCAGCCGCCCAGCGGCCGGGACAGCGAGCCGATCAGCGCGCCCACGAACCCGAGCCCCGCCAGGTAGGTCGCGATGAACGGGTGGTCGGCGAGGAACTCCGGAAAGGTGTTCTTGATCACCAGCGGCAGGGCGAACGAGTAGCCGATGAACGAGCCGAAGGTGCCGATGTAGAGCAGCGACATCAGCCAGGTCTGGCCATGACGCAGCGAGGAGGCATACGACCGCGTGTCCGCCTTTGCCTGGGTCAGGCTGTCCATGTAGAGGTATGCCGCGACTACGGCCGCGACCACGAACGGGATCCAGATCAGCCCCGCGTAGGCCAGGTTCACGTCATGCTCGGGCAGCTTCACGGCGCTGGCCGGGACCCCGATGATGATCACCAGCGGCACCACCAGCTGGCAGATCGCCACGCCCAGGTTGCCACCCGCTGCGTTCAGGCCCAGGGCCAGGCCCTTCTTGCCCTCCGGGTAGAAGAACGAGATGTTGGCCATCGAGGACGAGAAGTTCCCGCCGCCGAAGCCCGCGGTGGCCGCGCAGGCCAGCAGGATCCAGAATTGGCTGTCCCCGCTCTGCTCGGCCAGCCACCCACTTGGCACCACCACGGCCAGCAGGATCGACGGGATCAACAGCAGCGAGGCGCTGATCGTGGTCCACATCCGGCCGCCGAAGCGGGGCACCGCGAAGGTGTAGGGGATGCGCAGGAACGAGCCGACGAGGTTGGGTACCGCGGTGAGCAGGAACTGCTCGGACAGCGACAGGGCGATCCCGACGTTCCCGAGGTTGATCACGACCACGGTCCACAGCACCCAGATGCTGAAGCCGAGGTTCTCCGCGAAGATCGAGATGATCAGGTTCTTGCGGGCGATCCGCTTGCCCGAGGACTCCCAGAACCGCTCGTCCTCGGGCTCCCAGTGGTCGATCCACCGGCCCCTGCGGCCCGTCGTTGCTGCGCTCGTCGCCGACTCCACCCGATCCACCCTCCTGCGTCGCCTCCGGACGCCGAAGACCCTCACATCGGCCGGTTTCAGCCGGATGAGCCGCGTGTGTCGAGCGTGTGACGCCCCGGTTGCCGTTGGATGTCAGCCGAGCAGGGCGTCCAGCGCGGCCGCGGCGCTGCCGTCGCGCAGCGCGGTGCGACCCCGTTCCGTGGCCGCGCGCGGGTCTTCCTCCAGCCCGGCGGCGTACAGGCGCAGACCGGCGCTGAGGGCCACGGCCTGCTCCACCGGACCGTTGAGCTCGCCCGCCAGCACCGCGCGGGTGGCCGTCGCCGACGCCTCCGCGCCGCCCTCTGCGGGCACTCGATGCCCGAGCTGCTCCGGCAGCTCCAGCGGACCGTTCTGGGCGATCGCGGTGGGCCGGCCGGGACGCGCCACGTCGGAGCCCTCGATCCCCCGCACCGCCACCGAACGCTCGGCCCCCAGCGCCGAGAGGGCGCCCAGGATGCGCTCGGGGTACGGGCTGTGGGTGAAGCCGATCACGAACCGCCGGGCGCCGAAGAAACGCTGGAGGCGCTCGGCGGCGTGAAGCGGCCCGCGCACCCCGATCTGGTCACGCAGGGGACGCAGGCGCTCCCAGCCCGCTGTCACCGCCGGGGTGTAGACCAGCGCGAGACCGGAGCGCTCCAGCATCGTGGCCGACTGCTCGGCCGTGGGCTGCGCCGGCCCGCCGAGGGCGGCCAGCACGTCGCCTTGAGTCACGCCGCGCTTTGGCCCGAGCGTGCCCCCGCAGTGCATCACCACCGCGGCGCCGCAGGCGGCCGCCGTGGCGGCCGCGGCTACGGACAGGTGCGGGGCCGCGGCCACGCCGTCGTAACCCCCTCCGCAGGCCACCACGGGGCGGCTGCCGGTGTCGGCCTCGAGCTCGTCCGAGGCGTCGCGCAGGGCCTGGGCGAACCCGGCCAGCTCCTCGGGCGCCTCGCCCTTCAACCTCATGGCCATCAGGAACGCCCCCGCCTGGGCGTCGCTCGCGCGTCCCGCCAGCAGGTCGGCCATCGCCGCCCGGGCCTCGTCTGAGTCGAGGTTCCGGCTGCCGCGTGCGCCGGTGCCGACGAGCTTGATCGTGGCGGCGAAGCCCTGGTAGGTGGAACGGCCCCGAGCGATCACGGCTCGAACCGGTAGCCCACGCTGCGCACGGTCTTGATCCGGGCCGCGTGCTCGGCGCCCAGCTTGGCCCGCACTCGGCGGATGTGCACGTCCACGGTGCGCGCGCCGCCGTAGTAGTCATACCCCCAGACCGCGGTGAGCAGCGACTCGCGCGAGAACACCCGGCCGGGATGGGTGACCAGGAACTTGAGCAGCTCGTACTCCATGTAGGCAAAGCTGACCGGCCGGCCGTCGTTGGTCACCTGGTAGGTGGCCACGTTGACCTCGAGCGAGCCGACCCGCACGACCTCCCCCGCCGCGACGCCGTTCACCTCCCGGCGCGCGCGCCGGACCCGCGCCTCCAGCTCGCCCGGCGCGAAGGGACGGACCAGCAGCTCCTGGGCGTGATCGAGGCTGAGCGCGCAGGACAGGTGCTCGTGGTCGACCACCGCCACCAGCGGAACGTCGGCCAGTGCCTCGTCGTCGTGCAGGCGCGCCACCAGCGCATCCGGAGCCGGGTCGGCCGCGCCGGCGGCCACGACCACCAGATCGGGCGTGCGCGGCGCGGACCCCTCGTCGCCGCGCGGCAGCAGCGAGCCGTTGGGCTCAATCCGCCGCGGGCTGTAGCCCAGCTCGGCGAGCTCCCGCGCCACCTCACCGAGCAGATCACCGTCCCCGGTGTAGATCCAGGCATCCGGCACGTCAGAGCATCCGCAGGAGCCTCGAGCGCTCCAGCTCGGTGACCGTGCGCCGGTACTCGTCCCACTCACCGCGCTTGTTGCGCAAGTGCCAGCGGCAGAGGGTCTCGCCCAGCGCGTCCCGCGCCAGCTCGGAGCCCTCGAACAGCTCGATCGCCTCGCCCAGGTCGCCGGGCAGGGCGCGCGCGCCGTCCAGCGGCTTGCCGTTCATCTCCGCCGGCGGCTGGTACCCGCGCTCGACCCCGCGCAGGCCGGCCGCGAGCACCAGCGCCAGCGCCAGGTAGGGATTGCAGGCAGGATCGGGGGAGCGCAGCTCGATCCGCGCGGCCTCCTCCCTGCCCGGGCGGCTGGAAGGGATCCGCACCAGCGCCGGCTCGCCGGACCGGCTCCAGCTCACCTGCTCGGGGGCCTCGAACCCCGTGGCCAGCCGCTTGTAGGAGTTCACCCACTGGTTGGTGACCGCGCACAGCTCTGGGGCGTGGGCCAGCACCCCGGCCAGGAACGCCTGGCCTGTGGCCGACAGGGGCTGGTCGCGGTCGGGCGAGAAGAAGGCGTTGGCGTCGCCGTCGAACAGCGAGCAGTGCAGGTGCATGCCTGAGCCAGCCGCCGACTCCAGCGGCTTGGGCATGAAGGTGGCGTGCATCCCGAGCTCGCGCGCGGCCTCCTTGACGGCCTGGCGGAAGGTGATCAGGGAGTCGGCCATCGACAGCGCGTCGGTGTGCTGGAGGTCCATCTCGTGCTGGGAGACCGCCGCCTCGTGGTGGGAGGCCTTGACCGGGATTCCCATCTGCTCCACGTGCTCGATCGTCAGTCGGCGGAAGTCGCTGCCCGCATCGTGAGAGGTCAAGTCGAAGTAGGCTCCGTCGTCGAGCGGGGTCGGCTCGTCGCCTCCCCTGCCCGGCTCGGCGAACAGGAAGAACTCCACCTCGGGCCCCACCTGGAAGGTGAAGCCGAGGTCCGCCGCCTGGGCCAGCACTCCGCGCAGCGCGTGGCGCGAGTCGCCGGGGTAGGGCTCGCCGTCGGGCAGGCGGATGTCGCAGAACATGCGCGCCACCACCGAGTCCGGCCGCCAGGGCAGAACCTGGAAGGTGGCCGGGTCCGGGCGCGCGATGGCGTCGCGCTCCACGGCCCGGGAGCCGCCCTCGAGCGCCGATCCGTCCAGCGTCACCCCCTGCTCCAGCGCCCGCTCCAGCTCCGAGACCGGAATCGCAAAGCTCTTCAGCAGCCCCGCCACGTCCACGAACCACAGCCGCACGAAGCGCACGCCGCGATCGGTGGCCGTGCGGAGGACAAATTCGCCGTGCCTCGCCACAGGCGGGCTCGCCGTGTACCCCGTCACCCCAGCAGCGTAGGGGCGCCCGGCGGCCAGGGGAACGGGCACACGGTCCAACGCGCCTGGACCGTCTGTCCAGCAGTTGCTGCTCGCCGCACTCGGCGACCGCACCGATCCGATCGTCGTCGGCCAGTCGCTTGGAGGTTTCGTTGGTCGCTCGTAGCCGCCCGCCGGCCGGTGAGCCTGCTCGTGCTGCTCAACGTGGTGATTTCCCCGCCCCGGCGAGACGGACTGGTGGGAGGCGACGGCCCACCCCGTCGAGATCGGCCCGGACTTCGACCCGTTCGAGATGTTCCTCCACGACGTGCCCGAGACCATGCGCGCGCAGGCCGGCGCCCACGCTGGGCCTCAAGTGGCGAGGCCGATAAGAGAGCCGTGGCCGCTCGAGAGCCGGCCGGACGGTGCCGAGGCGCTCCGTCTTGTCACGTGACGACCGATTCTTCCCAGCGCGCTCGAGCACGAGCCGCTGACCAGCGACGTGGAGGTGCAGGCGATCGCCCGCGCCACGGTGACGATCGCCGAGCCTCAGCAATCCTCCGCCACCGGTTCGTAACTTTTCGGCGCAAGTTCGCGTCAACCCCCGCGTGGAGAAAAGACCGAACAAGAACGCACCCGGCGCGATGGACGGCAAGCAAGCGGCTATGGAGCCTGAAGATGGGCTTGGAGTGCCGGCCGATGTGCCGCGCGGAAGCTGGCGAGACAGGGTGCGGTCCAAGCCGGGCCTGCGCGAGGCCTATCCGCAGAGCAAGAGCAACAGCGGCTGCGCCATTGACGTCCTCGAGCCGACGCGTCCACAGTCCGCTCCGGACCAAGAGCGGAAGTGAAGCCCCGCCCACCCGCGATCAGAGCTTCGCTCTCCCATGCGCCCTCCGCCATCGCTCCCGGCGGTGGCTGTTGCGAAAACCCCTGGATTCGTCCGGGTCGGTGGCGATGATTCGGGCATGGCCCAGAACTTCATCGAATGTGATCGCGAGCAGGTGTTGTTGATGCCGCCGAGCTTGCGGGAGTGGCTGCCGGAGGGCCATCTGGCGTGGTTTGTGCTCGACGCGGTCGAGCAGA
>JALZII010000003.1 GCA_030860365.1 Actinomycetota bacterium | reverse complement strand
GACGATCGCGGAAGCGGCGGCAAGGCCGGCCGCGCAACCGCGCATGCGAGTCCATCGCACAGTGAAACTCCGTTTCCCGGCCCTTCCCTACGGGGTTAGCTGGCGGGCTCGCGCAGTGAATACGACCCTGCGCTACGGCCGGGGCACGCCAGCGCGCCGCGGCCGATTCGCCCCAGCCGCGCATGGGGCGCGGCGGTGGTTCCCCCGCCCGGCAGCGCTACGCGCGGCCGGCTCGGCAGGCCGAATCGAACAACCGTTCGGAGGCTAGGCCCAGCCCGGCGGGCTTGTGTGACGGCGCGCACGCTCGCAAGAAGCCTTGCGGCGGGGAGCGGCCCAGACCGCGGCGTGAGCCCACCTCCACATCCCCTTAACGAATCGGGCGTACGATTCGTACGTGCGCGACAAGGTGATCGAGAGCGCTCGCCGGTTGGGGCTCGAGGTGGACGTGCGCAAGCTCGACTCCTCCACGGCCACCGTGGGCGAGGCCGCGGAGGCCGTGGGCTGCAAGGACGCGCAGATCGCCAAGTCGCTGGTCTTCGTATGTGACGGCGACCCCATCGTCTGCATCACCTCGGGCGCCCACCAGGTGAACCTCGATCTGCTCGCCGAGGTCTTCGACTCCGCCGAGGTCCGCCAGGCCTCCCCCAGCGAGGTGCGCGCCGCCACCGGCTACCCGGTCGGCGGAGTCGCGCCCCTCGGTCACGATCTGCCGACCGTGATGGATGAGGACCTGCTGCAGCACGAATGCGTGTGGGCGGCGGCGGGCGACGGCCACAGCCTCTTCGAGGTCAACCCGCGCAAGCTTCTTGACCGAACCGGCGCGCGACTGGGTAAGGTCGCGTGAGGGGAAGAGCGTGCGGTGCTCGCCCGAACAACGATCGGGCTGCGCTCCTCCGCTACGCGAAGAATTCCGCGGCGCGGTCGGCGACGAGCTCGGGCACCTCGTCGCCGATGAAGTGGCCCACCCCCTCGACTGGTTCCACCTGCACGTCGTCACCGTGGTCGGGGAGGTCGGAGACCCACTCGATCGGGAGGACCGGGTCTCCTGTGGCGTGGAGTACGAGCAGCGCCAGGCGCAGGCGCCGGCCGCGGTACGCGCCGCGTAGGATCGACGGGGCGTCCTCGACGAGGAAGCTGCGGTAGACCTGGCTGGCCGCGTGCGCCCGAGCGGGCTCCAGGACGGATCGAGGTAGATGCGCGCCGCCTGCCCGCTCCACACCCGAGGCACGAGGTCGCGCTCCAGCGCCTTGGCCACCACGCCTGAACGCAGCAGGCGCTCGCCGGTCATGCGCTCGGGCGCGCGCAGACAGAGCAGGAAGCCGATGTAGCCGCCCCAGTCATGGCCCATCAGGCCCACCCGCTCGACGCCGAGCGCGTCGAGCAGGGCTACGACGTCGGCGGCCAGGCGCTCCTTTGCGTAGCCCGAGCGCGGGGCGCTGGTCCAGCCGTGGCCGCGAAGGTCGGCACAGATGACCCGGTGGGTCTGCGCGAGCACGGGAATGACGTCCCGCCACATCCACCAGTGCTGCGGCCAGCCGTGCAGGAGCAACAGGGGCGGGCCCTCTCCTGCCGGCCACGTGCACGCGAAGGCCGTCTGCCAGATCCACCCAGCGGTGCTCGACTCCCTGGACCTGCGGCATGGGACGCTCGGCCACGGCCGGGCGAGCATAATCTTCAAGCGACCATGGCTCCGCTGCGAGTGGCGCTCGCCCAGATCAACCCCACCGTGGGCGACATCGCCGGCAACGCCCGTCTGATCGCCGAGCGCACCGCACAGGCCCGCGAGGAGGAGGCGAGCATCGTCGTCTTCCCAGAGCTGGCCCTCACCGGCTACCCACCCGAAGACCTCCTGCTCAAGACCCACTTCCTCGACGCCGTGGGGCACGCGCTCGAAGATCTGGCCGCCCAGACCCGCGGCATCGTGGCCGCGGTGGGCTTCCCCGAGCGCGCGGACGACGTGTACAACGCCGCCGCCCTGCTGGCCGACGGCGAGGTGAAGGCCGTCTACCGCAAGATGTACCTGCCCAACTACGGCGTCTTCGACGAGCAGCGCTATTTCCAGAACGGGCAGCACCCCGCCGTCTTCGAGTGCAACGGCGTCACGGTCGGGGTCACGGTCTGCGACGACATCTGGGAGCCGGGACCGCCGGCCACGACCGAGTCGCTGGCCGGAGCTCAGGTGATCGTGAACCTGTCCGCCTCCCCCTACCACGCCGGCAAGGGCTTCCAGCGCGAGCGCATGCTCGCCCAGCGCGCCCGGGACAATCTCTGTGCAGTGGCCTTCTGCAACCTCGTGGGCGGCCAGGACGAACTGGTCTTCGACGGCCACAGCCTCGTGCTGGACTGGAACGGCGACGTGCTGGCCCGAGCGCCGCAGTTCGAGGAGTCGCTCATCGTCTGCACGGTGGACCCCGCGGCCGTGGCTGCGGGGCGCCTGCGCGACCCCCGCCACCGCACCAACGTGCGGCGCCGGCGCCGCCAGGCCGACGCCGGGATTCCCCAGGCCGACGTCCAGCGGCTGGGCAGCCTGTCGGTGGAGGCCCCGACCCCCGAGGAGGTCACGGCCGGGCCCACGGCTGAGCTGCTCGCACCAGAGGCCGAGGTCTACGCGGCCCTGAGCCTGGGGGTGCGCGACTACGTGAACAAGAACGGCTTCAGCTCGGTGATCGTGGCGCTGTCGGGTGGGATCGACTCCGCCCTCGTCGCGCTCCTGGCGGCCGACGCTCTGGGCGCGAGCCGGGTCACCTGTGTGTCGATGCCATCGCCCTACTCCTCACAGGGCACACGTGCCGATGCCCGAACGATCTCGGACAACCTGCGCACGGAGTTCCTCGAGCTGGGGATCCAGCCCGCCATGGAGGCCTACGACGAGCTCCTCGCCGAGCCCTTCGCCGGCCGTGAGCCCGACCTGACCGAGGAGAACGTCCAGGCCCGCATCCGCGGCAACCTGGTCATGGCGCTGTCGAACAAGTTCGGGTCGCTCGTGCTCACCACCGGCAACAAGTCCGAGCTGTCGGTGGGCTACGCGACCCTGTACGGGGACATGGCGGGCGGGTTCGCCGTGTTGAAGGACGTCTACAAGGGCTGGGTCTACCGCCTCGTGCGGTGGCGGAACGTACGCGACGGAAGCGAGCTCGTGCCCCCGTCGGTGCTCGAGCGCCCGCCCTCGGCGGAGCTCCGGCACGAGCAGCGCGACGACGAGTCGCTACCTCCCTACGACATCCTCGACGCGATCCTCGCCGGCTACGTCGAGGGCGACCTCGACGCCGAGCAGCTCGTGCACGACGGCCTGCCGGCGCGCGAGGTGGCGCGGGTGATCGGCATGGTCGACCGCGCCGAGT
>JALZII010000278.1 GCA_030860365.1 Actinomycetota bacterium | reverse complement strand
ACATGAGCAGGTACCACGCCCCGTGCAGGGGGTTCATCGAGAGCGCGATCAGGTAGTAGAGCAAGACGACCACGGGCGGCAGGAGGCCGCCGGCCAGCGCAAGCACCCGCACGCGCCGCGGCGGGCGCGGGGCGAGCAGCATGGCCAGCACCCAGAGGTGGAGCGCGGGCACCGCCAGCAGCGCGGCGTAGGGATCGAGTATCCACAGCGCAAGGCACGCGCCGCAGAGCACGAGAGCGGCGGCGCAGGCCGCTCCCACCCCGGTCGGGTCATCGGCTTCGCCCACCAGCCGGCGCAGGGCCAACAGGAGGCCGGCCACTGCCACGACCACCGTCCCGAGCACGATCGCGGCCGGCCCGTCGAGCGGCAGCGCGCTCGGGTCCTCAGCCGCCTGGGGGACACCCGGGGTGGCGCCGGTGATCGTCAGGAGCTTGGCCAGGGCAAGCCCGCCCGCGAAGGCCGCGGCCACCAGGCCGATGCGCCTCATCCCGGGCAGGACGGGCTCCCGGCGCCGGCGTGCTCGAGCAAACGCGTCGACCGACGCCACCACGGCGGGTGCCAGCAGGGCGAGGGCGAGCACGGACACGACCCAGCCGGGGAGCACCTGGCTCACAGCGGTCACGTAGCTGCGGGGGCCGCGCTCGGGGGCACCAGAGGCGTCGAGGGCACTCAGCGTCCGCAGGGTCGCGCGCCCCAGCCCACCGAGGCGGTCGGGGTCCAGGCGCTCGCCCGGGCCCGCCGTGAGCTCGCCGCTGCCCGAGAACCGAAGGGAGTCCAGGCCGGCGTCCAAGAAGACGCCCTGGGCGCCCACACCCAGAGGGAAGGCCAGGCGGCTCAGCTGGCCGGCCACCGACGAGCCCTGCACGCGCGTGTCGAGCTCCAGGCGCACCGACTCCGCGGCGGTGCGCTCGAGGCCGATGCCCACGCGCGATGCGTCACCAGACCACGAGACCAGCGGCGGCTTGGCGCTTGGCGTGCCCAGCCCCGACATCACGAGCACGGCCACCACGTCTTCGCCGGAGGCGGTCAGCCGCCCCGCCAGCCGGCGCGCGCCGGCCTGCCCGAGCCGCGCGCCGTCGACCGAGGCCAGCACGAGAGTCCGCTCCGAGGACCGCCCCTCGAACACCCGTGCGAGCTCCATGAGCGCCGCTGTGTCAGCCGCGCTGGAGGCCCTGTCCGGCGAGCCGGGGGCATCGCGCGCGGCCACGACCACCACCTGCTCGCGCCGGCGGCCGGGGCGCCGGCCGGACACGTTCACCAAGTCACGGTCCTGACTGCGAAAGGCGTCGCGCTCCACGGTGAAGCCGCGGTCGGCGAAGGTGTCGGCCACCAGCGTCGCGGTGGCGCGGTCCCCGGGCGTCCCGGCGCGACGGTCGGGCTCGCGTGCGGCGATCGCGTCCGCCGTGCTGGCCGCCTGGCGCCCGTCGAAGAGAACGTCGGCGGCCAGGCCCTGGGGCAGGGGACGCGGGCGACTCTCCAACGAGAACATCGCGAGCATCACGGCCAGCAGGGCGGGGACGAAGGCGGCTCTGTAGACCCGTGGCTCGATCATGCGGGCGGGCTGCGCGGTGCTGCCGGCATCGTCCTCGGCCGGTCGGCATGATTCCCCATCGGGGCAACCTACAATCTGCGGGTGTCTGCGCAGGCACCGCGGATCCTCCTCGTCGACGACGAGCAGTCGGTGCAGAAGCTGTTGTCCTTCCCTCTCCGGAGGGAGGGCTACGACGTGGTCGGCGCCCAGGACGGTCAGGAGGCCCTCGATCGCCTGAACGAGGGCTCCTTCGACCTCGTGGTGCTCGACCTGATGCTGCCCAAGGTCGACGGCTTCGAGGTCTGCCGGCGCCTGCGGGCGCGCAGTGGAGTGCCGATCATCATGCTCACCGCCAAGGCCGAGGAGGCCGACAAGGTCCTCGGACTGGAGCTGGGGGCCGACGACTACATCACCAAGCCGTTCTCGCTGCGCGAGTTCCGCAGCCGGGTGAAGGCGGTGCTGCGCCGCGCCAGCCTCACCCGGGAGGAGGACGCACCCGAGGAGCCGCTGACCCACGGCGACCTGCTCATCGACTTCGAGAAGCGCAGCGTTGAGGCGGACGGGCGGTCCGTCCGCCTCACCTACGCCGAGTTCGAGATCCTCGTGGCCCTCGCGCGCAGCCCCGGGCGGGTCTTCGGCCGCGCCCAGCTGCTCGAGCGCGTGTGGGGCGACTCCGCCTACCGCGACCCGCGCACCGTGGACGTTCACATCCGCCACCTGCGCGAGAAGCTCGAGGCCAACGCCCACGAGCCCGAGCTGATCCTCACAGTGCGAGGGGTGGGCTACCGCTTCCAAGGACGATGAGGCCGCTAGGCACTCGAGTCCGCGGTGCTCGGCCGACCAGCGCTCGGCCTGCGCTCCGGGGACTACTCGGCTCGCTGCGCAACAAGGTCGCGCTGCTGTTCGCCGCCGTGGTGGCCCTGGCGATGGCCGCCATCTACTTCCTGGCCGTGCCCCAGCTGCAGACGAACCTCACCCAGCAGCGGACGGACGACCTGTTGCGCGCCGCCCGCGGCTCGGCGCGCGCGCTCGATCGCATCACCAACGGCGACATACCGGCCCCCCAGGTCGACCGGACCATCCGCTCGCTGGCCGACAACGCGGGGGCGCGGGTCACCCTGCTCGCCATCCAGCGGTCCGACAGCGGCGCGGTGAGCTTCTTCCCGCTCACCGACTCCCGAGAGCAGGTGGGCTACCCGCGCAACGACGAGCTGGCCCGCAAGACCGCGACCACGAGCCGCGTGCAGACCGGCTCCGCGCACTTCGGCCGCGAGGAGCTGGCACAGGTGGCCCAGCCGATTCGCACCGCCGACGAGGTGGTCCGCGTGGCCCTCTACTCCGCGAGCCTGGAGGGCACCGTCCAGACGGTGGGCTTCATCCGCAACCGCATCCTGGTGGCCACGGCCGTCGCCCTGCTGCTCGCGCTGGCCGGGGGGACGCTCGTGGCGCAGTCGGTCGCGCGGCGCGTGCGCCGGGTGGAGCGCCGCGCCGGGGAGCTCGCGGCCGGGCGCTTCTCCGAGCCCCTGCCCGTCGACTCCGAGGACGAGCTGGGCCAGCTCACCCGCGCCTTCAACGAGATGGCCCAGCAGCTCAGCCAGGTCGAGGTGGCGCGCAAGGAGTTCGTGGCCACCGCCTCTCACGAGCTGCGCACCCCGATCTTCTCCCTGTCGGGCTTCGTGGAGCTGCTGCTCGACGAGGAGCTCGACGAGGCGACCCGGCGTGAGTTCCTGGAGACCATGTCCGAGCAGGTGCAGCGCCTGCAGAAGCTCTCGGTGGACCTGCTCGACCTGTCGCGCCTGGACGCCGGGTCGGTGGACCTGCGCCCCGAGACCCTCGACCTGGCCGAGCTGGCTCGCTCGGTGGTCGGCGAGTTCCGGCCGGCTGTGTCCCGCCACGGCACCGAGCTCTCGCTCGACCTGCCCGAGGCCGGTGTCGAGGCCCGCGCGGACCGCGAAAGGGTGGCCCAGATCATGCGTATCCTGCTCGACAACGCTCTCCGCCACACCCCGGAGGGCACCCCTGTCACCGTGAGCGCGGACCGAGACAACGGGGCCGCCGAGTTCACGGTGGCCGATTCCGGCCCTGGGATGTCCCAGGGCGCGGACGGGCGTGTCTTCGAGCGCTTCTGGACCGGCGACGCCACCACCGGCGCCGGCCTGGGCCTGGCCATCGCCAAGGAGCTGGCCGAGCACATGAGCGGCGCCATCAGCGTCTCGGCGCGCCCGGGCCACACCGCCTTCACCCTCGAGCTGCCGCGCGACGAGCTCTAGATGGTGCCGAGCGTCCTGTGCTCGCCCGAGACTGATCGGTCCGGTGCTCGCCCGAGACTGCTCGGTCCGTTGCTCGCCAGACCAACGCTCGGGCTGCGCTCCTCCCGCGACGCGCGGGCTGCGCTCCTCCCGCAACGATCGGGCTGCGCTCCTGCGCTAAGGCTCTGTCGTCTGGCGTCGGCGGCGCTCGCCGCCCTGACCCTCGCCGGCTGCGCGGCGGGCAACGACGAGCAGGGGGGCGGCTCGGGCGACCCCGGCTCGCAGCAGGTCGAGAGCCGGACCACCAAGGTCGAGGTGGTCAAGGGCCTCGGCTCGGGCGGCGCCTTCGATCCGCAGGCCCTCTACGACCGCCTCGCCCCCGGCGTGGTCACCATCACCTCGGTCTTCGGGGAGGGCCGGCGCGGCATTCTCGAGGGCGAGGGCGAGGCCGGCCAGGGCTCGGGGTTCGTCCTCGACTCCCAGGGCTTCGTGGCCACCAACGCGCACGTAGTCACCACGGGCACGCCGCGCACCCGCCGGGCCAAGGAGGTCTTCGTGGGCTTCTCGGACGGGAACCGTGTGCCCGCGCGCATCGTCGGCACGGACCCTTTCGCCGACGTCGCGGTCCTGAAGCTCGACCCCCGTGGCCTGCGGCTCACCCCGCTGGCGGTGGGCGCCACGCGCGACGTCAAGGTGGGCGCGCCGGTGGCCGCGATCGGCAGCCCGTTCGGCGAGGAGCAGTCGCTGTCGGTGGGCGTGATCTCCGCGATCGACCGCAACATCGAGTCGCTGACCCAGTTCCAGATCGGCAACGCCATCCAGACCGACGCCGCGATCAACCCGGGCAACTCGGGCGGCCCGCTGCTCTCCGAGAAGGGCCGCGTGCTGGGCATCAACGCTCAGATCCGCTCGCGCAGCGGAGGAGGCGAGGGCGTGGGCTTCGCGATTCCGGCCGACGCCGTGCGGCGCTCCATCCGCGAGCTGCGGGCAAGCGGCCGCGTGCGCTATGGCTTCCTGGGCGTCTCGGCTCAGCCCCTCTTCCCCCAGCTCGCGCGGTTCCTCGACCTCCCCGTCTCCAGCGGCGCGCTGATCGCCGAGGTGGAGGACGGCAGCCCCGCCGACGAGGCCGGCCTCAAGGGCGGCACCGACAAGCGCGAGTTCCAGGGCACCCCCGACGTACCCACCGGCGGCGACGTGATCGTCTCCGTGGACGGCCGCAAGCTCACACGCACCCAGGATCTCGCCGATGTGATCGCCGGCAAGAACGAAGGTGACGAGGTGAAGCTCGAGGTGATCCGGAAGGGCGACCGGCGCACCGTGGAGGTCAAGCTCACCCGCCGGCCGGTCGAGCCCCCGCGCCGGGGCGCCCCCTAGATGGGACCGAGCGGCGGTGCTCGCCCGAGATCGAACGGTCCGGTGCTCGGCCGACCAGCGCTCGGCCTGCGCTCCTCCCTGGGCGCTCGGGCTGCGCTCCGGCGCTAGGGGAACCCCTTGCTCGAGCTCGTCCGCGAGCTCTCGCTCGCCCTGCGCGAACGGGTGCTCCCCCACCTGGGCTCACACTCCGGCCGCGTCCGCGGGGCGGCGGGAGCCGGCGGCGACCCCACCTTCGCCATCGACGCCGAGGCCGAGGCCGAGCTCGAGCGCTTCCTTGCCGAGCGCGCGCCCGAGCTGGCTTTCTATTCGGAGGACCGTGGCCTGGTGGAGCCTCGCGGCGGAGCCGAGCACGTGCTCGTCGTGGACCCGATCGACGGCACTCGCCCGGCCATGGCGGGCCTCGAGTCGTGCTGCGTCTCGGTTGCCGCGGCGCCGCTCCCCGCGCCCGCCATGGCAGACGTCTCGGCGGCCTGCGTCGTCGAGATCCCGTCGGGCGCGGTGTTCCTGGCCGAGCGTGGCCGGCTGGTCGAGTGGCCGGGAGGCGCGCCGTCGCAGAACGAGGACCTCTCCCGCCTGTTCTGGACCTACGGCTTTCGCGGGCGGCCGGCCCGCGCGCTCACCGAGGTCCTGGCCGACCTGATCGACGGCTCCTCGGTGGGCGGCGGCACGTTCGACCTGGGCTCGGCCGCCTTTGACATGACCCGGGTGGTCACCGGCCAACTCGACGCCTACGTCGAGCCCGGCCCGCTGCTCGTGGCCGAGGTGCCGGGGATGCGGGAGGCATTCGAGCACGTAGGCGGCGGCGCGGTGCTCAACAACTCGCCCTACGACCTGGCCGCCGCGGCCCTCATCTGCGAGGAGGCCGGCGTGCTGGTGACCGACGCCCGCGGCGAGCCGCTCGGCGCGCGCCCTCTGCTGGGCTCGGGCCCCGAGTTCCAGATGTCGGTGGTGGCGAGCGCCAACGCCACGCTCCACGCCCGCATACTCGAGTCGGTGCAGGAGGGGGTCGCACGCTTGAGGTCCTCCTGGGAGGGGTAGTCTGCCGCCCGACGTGCCCGAGATCGAGGATGCCCAGGCGTCTGACCGCAACGTCGCCCTGACGATCCCGGCTCGGCCGGAGCATCTCGTGCTGGCCCGGCTGGCTCTCTCGGCCGTCTGTCGCCTGACGCCGCTCGGGGCCGAGGACGTCGCGGACTTCAAGCTGGCCGTCACCGAGGCAGCCAACGACTTCTTCGACCACGCCGGCCCGGCCGGAGGACAGTCACGGCTCAACTTCTCGTTCGTGCTCGAGGACGGCCGGCTGGCAGTGAGGCTCGACGGTCCCCCCTCCGCCCAGCCCACCGGTGAACAGGAGCTCGGACGCGCCATCATCGACGCCACTGTCGACGAGGCTCACTACCAGCGGGGCCACACCGAGCTGGTCAAGTACCTGCCGGACAGCCCCGATAGCGCCGGAGCGCAGCCCGAGCGCTGGTCGGGCGAGCACCGCCGCTCGGCCGGGTACTAGCCTCCGCGCGATGCTTCAGCCGATTGCCCTCGGGCACAAGAGCCTGTCCGACTACACGCACGTGGCGGGGCGCCCGCTCATCGCCGAGATCCGCGAGCTGGCCGACCAGCTCCAGGGCCTGAAGGTCCTGCACCTGAGCGCCACCGCATTCGGCGGCGGGGTGGCCGAGATCCTCTACACCCTTATCCCGCTCATGCACGACGTCGGCATCAAGGCCGAGTGGCAGGTGATGCTCGGGCGCGAGGAGTTCTACAACGTCACCAAGCGCCTGCACAACGCGCTGCAGGGCAATCCCGACTCGCTCGATGCCGAGGAGTGGGCGATCTTCGAGCGCTTCAACGAGATGAACGCCCGCGAGCTCAGCGACGGCTGGGACGTGATCATCGTCCACGACCCCCAGCCGCTGGCCATTCGCGACCACGTCCCCGGCCACGGGCGCACGTGGGTCTGGCGCTGCCACATCGACCTCTCGACGCCCAACCACGACGCGATCGAGCACATCGTCCCCCACGTCCGGGGCTACGACGAGTCGGTGTTCCACCTCCAGGACTACGTGCCCGCGGGCCTGGATGGGACCCCGGTGAACATCTGTCCCCCGGCCATCGACCCCCTGGCGCCCAAGAACATGGCCTTCTCGCCCGAGGACGCCGCATTCGTGTGCGACCAGTTCGGCCTCGACGTCGACCGCCCGCTGATGTGCCAGGTGTCGCGCTTCGACCCCTGGAAGGACCCCATGGGCGTGATCGACGCCTACCGCCTGGTCAAGGAGGAGATTCCCGACGTGCAGCTTGCCCTGGTGGGCTCGATGGCACTCGACGACCCCGAGGGCTGGGAGTTCTTCAACTCGACGATGGCCCACGCCGACGGCGACCCCGACGTCCACATCCTCAACAACCTCAACCAGGTGGGGGCGATCGAGGTAAACGCCTTCCAGTCCCAGTCCGACGTCGTGATCCAGAAGTCCACGCGGGAGGGCTTCGGCCTGACGGTCTCCGAGGCGCTGTGGAAGGCCCGACCGTTCGTCGGCGGCGACGTGGGCGGCATCCCTCTGCAGGTCCGCGACGGGGAGACCGGCTACCTGGTCTCCTCGCCCGAGGAGTGCGCGGAGCGCTCGCTGCGGATCCTGCGCGAGCCCGACCTCGGTCGCCGCCTCGGCCGCTCGGGCAAGGAGCACGTGCGCAAGCACTTCCTCACTCCCCGCCTGCTGCGCGACTGGCTGCGTATCTTCTCGAGAGCGGCGTGACCCAAGACACCCCCCTCGTCCTCGTCTCCAATCGCGGTCCAGCCACCTTCCGCCGGGATGGCGAGGAGTTGCAGGCCACGCGAGGCGGAGGGGGATTGGTGACCGCCCTCACCGGGCTGGTGCACCACCGCGACGCGGTCTGGATCGCCTCGGCCATGAGCGACGAGGACGCCGAGGTGAGCCGGCAGCACGGAGGAGACTCCTTCGACTGCGAGCTCGACGACGTGACCTACCGGGTCAAGCTGGTGGAGTCCGACGACGACGCCTACGAGGCGTTCTACAGCGTCGTCGCCAACCCCATGCTGTGGTTCATCCAGCACTACCTGTGGGACCTCTCCAACGCCCCGGACATTCGCAGGGAGGAGATCGACGCCTACGAGCACGGCTACAAGGCGGTCAACCGCGATTTGGCCGACGCGGTGCTCGACGAGGTCGGCGACGACGCCGTGGTGATGCTCCACGACTACCACCTCTACCTCGCTCCCAAGTACATCCGCGAGGCGCGGCCCGACCTCTTCCTCCACCACTTCGTCCACATCCCCTGGACCCAGCCCGACGCCTGGCGGGTGCTGCCATCCACCATGCGCCAGGACATCTACGAGGGCATCCTCTCCAACGACATCGTCGCCTTCCACACCCGCTCCTACCGGCGCAACTTCCTGCTCTGCTGCCGGGAGCTGTTCGACCTCGAGGTCGACGAGGAGGCGGGCATCGTGCACATCGACGGGCGCGAGGTGTGGGTGCGGGCCTACCCGCTGCCCATCTCGGCCGAGACCTTCCAGCGCAACGCCCAGCGTCCCCAGGTGCACGAGCACGGGCGCGAGATCCTGCGCCGCCGCCGCGAGCACCTCATCCTGCGCGTCGACCGCGCCGATCTCTCCAAGAACGTGCTGCGCGGCTTCACGGCTTTCGACCTGTTCCTCGAACAGCATCCCGAGTTCCTCGAGCAGGTCACCTTCATCGCCCACCTGATCCCCTCGCGCCAGGACGTGGCCGAGTACGCGGAGTACCTCGAGCGCATCGAGGCTCTCGTGGCCGTGGTCAACCACCGCCATGGGACCACGGACTGGATGCCGATCGAGCTGCGGCTGCGCGAGAACCTGGAGGAGGCGATCGCCGCCTACAAGCACTACGACCTGCTGATGGTCAACGCGATGTTCGACGGCATGAACCTGATCGCCAAGGAGGGGCCGCTGGTCAACGAGCGCAACGGCGTTTCCCTCCTCAGCGAGAACACCGGCGCCCACGAGGAGCTGGCGGAGTTCTCGCTCTCGGTCAACCCCTTCAACGTCCAGGAGCAGGCCGACGCCATCCACTGCGCCCTGACCATGTCCGCGCAGGAGCGCTCCCGGCGCGCGCAGGGCCTCAAGCGCATCGTCACCGCGCGCGATCCCGGCGACTGGGTGGACGATCAGCTGACCGACATCGAGCGCAAGCGAGACGCCCAGTCCCCAGCTGACATCCCCGGGACCTGAGGTAGCTCGAGGACTTCGACTGCGGACGGCTCCCGGGGGCGGCACGTGTCGCCCCCCGCCGGCGTCTGCCGGATTGCCGCGATACGCGACGGGTGGGGTCAGCCCCCGCTGCGTGCGAGCGGGGATGGTGCAGCTCCGTTGGATGCCGGTTCAGACGGCGATGAGCGGCGAGCCGGCGGGGTGTTCTGGGTCGCGAGGAATGCGTTGACGACGCGTGGGTCGAACTGGCTCCGGCTTCGCGCTTGATCTCGGCGATGGCTTGCTCTCGGGTCCAGGCGGACTTGTAGGGCCGGTCGTGTGTGAGCGCGTCGAAGACGTCCGCCACGGCGACCACGCGGCCGACCAGCGGAATCGTCTCGCCGGCGAGGCCCGCGGGGTAGCCCCCGCCGTCCCACCGTTCGTGATGGCTCAGGGCGATCGCTTCGCCCATCTGCAGGGTGACGGAGTTGCTGCCGGACAGCAGCCTCGCGCCGAGCTCGGCGTGGGTCTGCATGATCTCGCGCTCCGGTTCGCTCAGCCGCCCGGGCTTGAGCAGGATGCTGTCTGGGATCGCCAGCTTCCCCACGTCGTGCAGCGGGGCCGCCTCAAGCAGGACTTTGATCTGATCGGGGTCAAGCCCAAGCTGGCGAGCGATCTTCGCGGCGGTGTGACCGACACGCTCGGTGTGCTCGGAGGTGTCGTCGTCGCGACACTCCGCGGCCAGCGCCAGGCGCTGTAGCGTCTCGAGACGGGCGCCCTCCAGCTCGGCCGTGCGCTCGGCGACCTGCTCCTCGAGCAGGCTCGTGTGATCGGCGAGCAGCTGCTTCGCTTCGCGCTGAACGCTGACGTCGCGCGCGGCCGCGTAGATCACGCCCTCGGAAAGCGAGGCCTTCGCACTCCACTCCAGCCACCGGTAGGTCCCGTCAGCGCCGCGGTAGCGGTTGCGAAAGGAGACGGTCTCGCGGGCTCCCTCGGCCAGGGCGGCGGTCTCGACGGCGGTCGCCTCGCGGTCGTCGGGATGAACGAGCTCGATGAAGGGCTGCGAGCACAGCTCCTCGACGGAATGGCCCAGCAGGCGTTCCCAGGCCGGGTTCAAACGCGTGAACCGCCCACTCAGGTCCGCGGTGGCGAGGAGATCAATGGACAAGTCGTGATAGCGGGAGGTCTGGGCCTCCGCGCTGCGGCGGCGATCGACGAACAGACCGAGCAGCGTGCCAAGCAGCACGAACGCCGTGACAGCGCTCAGATAGCCCACCACCGTCAGCGGGAGCTCCTCGTGGAGATCCCACACAACGACGAGCCCCAGCCCCAAGAGCCCGCCGGCAAGGCCCCCGCGCAAGCCGAACCGCAGCGCGAGCAGCGCGATCGGCACCACGAACAAGACGAGGTCGGAGTTGGCCTCGCTCGGGTCTCTGCCGCGGAGCACGAAGATGCCGGCGAACAGCACCAGCGCGGCCGCGAGCGCAAGGCCATCCGAGACACACGGCGCTTTGGGCGAGCCGCCCGGAGGTGGCTCGTGGGGATTCACCTGCCGGGCCGGTGCATCCTCCGAACCCCATTCTTCGCCGCCATCCAGCGGGAAGCGAGCGGGCATCAGGCGCATCAGGCTCTTCCCTCGACCCAAAGCCCTCGGGCTAGCTGCCCCCTGGGGCAGCCGAGTTAAAGGTCTCCGACGTTTGGCCCCGGGCCTTCATCCTGAGGGCGACCCCCCCGAGCAGCATGGCAAGTCCTACCAGGGCCAGGATGCCGATGGGCAGGCCCGTGAAGGGGAGGGTCCGCTGGCTCAGGTCCGTGGAGATGCTGGTGTCCCTGCTACGGTGCCACACCGGCCGACCCTAAGAGGGCACCCGCCGCCTGCCATACCTCAAATCGGGGATCGCGGCCCCCGGGGCCGGCGGGCGATACGAAGGGCGTAGGGGGGGTCGTTCTACCCCTGACCGGGGCCCACTCCTGATCGGTCAGGCATCCCCGATGCCGCAGAGGCCGATCAACGATGAC
Organism: Actinomycetota bacterium; assembly: GCA_030860365.1. Taxonomy (GTDB): domain Bacteria; phylum Actinomycetota; class Thermoleophilia; order Solirubrobacterales; family Thermoleophilaceae; genus JACCZR01. The sequence continues at coordinate 2,339 of JALZII010000278.1, read as the reverse complement.
AGCCCGCCTGAACAACATCTCGGCTTCGCGCATGCGGATCCTCTTCGTGGTCCTCACCTTGGGGCCGCTGGCCCTGCTCGCCTACCTCTCGCTGAGCATCGCCACCGACGTGGTCCGCGATCGCGAGAACCTCCGCCTGGAGTCAGAGGCCGGTCTCAGCGCCGCGTACATCGGACGCGAGATGGCCGGGCTGCAGGAGATCGTCGAGTCCTTCGCACACCGTCCGTTGCTGGTGAACAGCCTGATGGGGAGCCGGCGTCCCTCGGATGCGGCCACGATCCGCCTCAGCCTGAGCCAGCTGCGACGCGTGCGCCGAGGCATCGGAACCGCCTTCATCGCGCGAACCGACGGGCGGCTGGTCGACATCGTGCCGCCGACCCCCGCGATCGTGGGCGACGACTTCACCTTCCGCGACTGGTACCGCGGCGTGACGGCCACCGGACGAGCTTACGTCTCGGAGGCCTACCAAACTCAGGCGACCGGTCGCCCCAACGTCGTGGCAGTGGCCACGCCCCTGCGCCGCTTGGGGCGGTCGGGAGCCCTGGGGGATACCACGGGGATCCTCGTGGCCGCCTATCGCGTCGACCGGATCCAGGCCTTCGTCGACCGGTTCGCGAAGGACTCGGGGGTGAACCTGACGGTGACCGACCAGCGCGGCGTCGCCCTGGCCGCACGGGGAAAGCGCCCCTCCGGGCTGGTGTCTCGTCGCGGAGACCCGCGGGTCGCCGCGGCCTTGGGAGGCAGGCGCGGTACCAGCGAGACGACGCGCGACGGCGAGCGCATGCTCTCCGCGCACACCCCCGTCCGGGGTGTCGGTTGGACGGTGGTCGCCGAGACCCCGACCAAGAAGGCGTTCGCCGGCGTCCAGAAGCTGCGCTCGGCGGTGTTGCCGATCAGCGGCGCCCTGGCCCTGATGCTGCTTTGCGGCATGTGGCTGCTCGACCTGCCGCTGCGCCGGGCGCGCGACCAGGCGCTGCACGCGTCACGGATGAAGTCGGACTTCCTGGCGAACATGAGCCACGAGATCCGCACTCCGCTGAACGGAGTGATCGGCATGAACGAGCTGCTGCTCGACACCAACCTGGATGCCGAGCAGCTCGAGTACGTCGACACCGTCCGCGGCTCGAGCGAGGCCCTGCTGAGCGTGCTCAACGACATCCTCGACTTCTCGAAGATCGAAGCCGGCAAGCTCGAGCTGGAGGACGGTGACTTCAATCTCGCCGAGCTGGTCGCGGACGTCTGTGACCTGCTGGCCAACCGCGCTCACGCCAAGGGGCTCGAGCTGGTGATGAGCATCGCTCCCGACGTGCCGGCCACGGTCCGCGGCGACTCGAGCCGCTTGCGCCAGATCCTCACCAACCTCCTGTCGAACGCGATCAAGTTCACCAGAGAGGGCGAGGTGCTGGTCACGGTCACCCGCGCCGAAGGCAATGACGCGGACTCGCTGGTGCGCTTCGAGGTCAGCGACACGGGGATCGGGCTCCAGCGCGAGGAGATCCCACGGCTGTTCGAGTCGTTCACGCAGTCGGACAACTCCACCACACGCAGGTACGGCGGGACGGGACTCGGGCTCACCATCTCCAAGCAGCTGACCCTGCTGATGGGCGGCGAGATCGGTGCCCACAACCGCCGCGGCAAGGGAAGCACGTTCTGGTTCACCGCCAGGCTCGGCTCGTCGGGAGGAGCGGCCCGGCGAACGGAGGACGTACCGCGCGCCTTGCGCGGGCTGCGGGTCCTGGTGGTGGACGACAACGCCACCAATCGGAGGATCTTCACCCAGCAGCTATCCCGGTGGGAGGTGTTCCCCACGGTGGCAGCGGGGGGCGGGGAGGGGCTGGAGCTGCTGGAAGCCGCGTCCCACGGTCTGCCCTTCGAGCTGGTCCTGCTGGACATGAACATGCCGGACATGGATGGCATCGAGCTCGCGCGGGCGATCAAGGCCCGCCCCGCTCTACGGGCTCTGCCCCTGTTGCTGCTCACCTCGGGAGGGAAGGCCACCGACTTCAGCGCCGCCGGGATCTCAGCCTCACTCGGCAAGCCGGTACGCCCATCGAAGCTCTACAACGCGATCGTGGAGGTCCTGCAGGGCCGATCCGGAAACGCCGGTGCAGATCCACCCGCTGCTCGAGACGAGCATGCCGGCGGGGCGGAGCTCGCAGTACCACGAGATGAGCGCATCCTGCTCGTCGAGGACAACTCCGTCAACCAGATGGTGGCCGTGCGCATGCTCGAGAGATGCGGCTTCGACACGGATGTCGCGGAGAACGGCCGCGAGGCCCTTGAGGCGCTGGAGCGAGAGCACTACTCGGTCGTCCTGATGGACTGCCAGATGCCCGAGA
>JALZII010000265.1 GCA_030860365.1 Actinomycetota bacterium | reverse complement strand
GCCTGGAAGACCTGGCCGGGGCAGCCGGCCCGGTTGGGGCAGATGGTCCACACCCCGCCCTCGGGCTTGATCGTCGGCGTGCCGCACGAGGGACAGTGCGCCGGAGGCTCGGGCACGGGCGAGCGCTTCCTGCGCCGCTGCGCGCCCGGCGTGGGCGAGACCACCTGCGGGATCACGTCGCCCGCGCGCATGACGATCACCTCGTCGCCGTCGCGCACGTCCTTGCGCCGCAGGTCCTCCTCGTTGTGCAGCGTGGCGAGCTTCACCGTGACCCCCGAGACCTGCACCGGCTCCAACGAGGCGAAGGGCACCATGTGCCCCGTCCGCCCCACGTTCCACATCACGCCGGCGAGCGTGGTGGTGGCGGTCATCGGGGCGAACTTCCACGCGATCGCGCCGCGCGGCTCGCGGCCCACCACCCCGAGGCGACGCTGCAGCGCCAGGTCGTCGACCTTCACCACCACGCCGTCTGTCTCGTAGTCCAGGGCGTCGCGGCGCTCCTCCCAGGCCACGCAGGTCTTGACCACGGAGGGCACGTCATCGTGGCGCTCTATCTCCGGGTTGACGCGGAAGCCGTGCTCAGAGAGCCACCCCAGCGACTCCCACTGCGTCTTGAACTCGATCCCCTCGACGGCGCCCACGCTGTAGGACCACATCGAGAGCGGCCGGGCGGCCACCAGCTCGGGGTCCAGCTGGCGGATCGTGCCCGCCGCCGAGTTGCGCGGGTTCGCGAACGTGGGCTCGCCGGCCTCGGCGCGCTGCTCGTTCAGACGCGCGAAGGCGCTGCGCGGCATGTAGGCCTCGCCGCGGACCTCGAGCAGCGCCGGGCCATCGTCTATCCGCAGCGGGATCGCCTTGATCGTGCGCAGGTTCTGGGTCACGTCCTCGCCCACCTGGCCATCGCCGCGCGTGGCGCCCCGGACCAGCACTCCGTCCTCGTAGACCAGGGAGATGGCCAGGCCGTCGACCTTGGGCTCGGTCACGTAGCGGATGTCCGCGTCCTCGACCCCTTCCTTCTGCAGCCGGCGGTCTGTGCGCTGGACCCACGCCTCGAGCTCCTCCTCGTTGCGCGCGTTGGCCAGCGAGAGCATGGGCTGCAGGTGCTCGACGGGCTCGAACTTGTCGAGCGGCTTGGCCCCCACCCTCTGCGTGGGCGAGTCCGGCGTGAGCAGCTCGGGCTGCGCGGCCTCGATCTCTCGCAGCTCGTTGATGAGCGCGTCGTACTCGGCGTCGGAGACCTCGGGGTCGTCGAGGACGTAGTAGCGATGGTTGTGGCGCTCGAGCTCCCTGCGCAGCTCCGCCGCCCGCTGCGCCGGGGCGGCATAGCGCGGGAGCGCACGCCGGGCGTCGGCCCGAGCACCGCCGCTCGATTGCGTACTCACACCTCTCGGGCGGCGGGGCGCACCAACGCCTCGAGGTCGAAGCCCCCGAGGGCCTCTATTCCCGCCTGATCGGTCAGGTCGAAGTGCAGCGGCGTGACGGCGATCCGGCCCGCGGCCACTGCCGCGAAGTCCGTGCCCTCCTCGTCGTGGTAGCCGGGCTCCGCGCCGTAGATCCTGTAGTGCTTGCGCCCGTCGACCTCCTCGCCCAGCTCGAGCTGGTCGCGATAGATGCGCTTGCCGAGGCGACAGGCCTCCGCACCCGCGGCGTCGCCGGCCGGGGCGTTGACGTTCAGCAGCGTGCCCTCGGGCATCGGCACCTCCTCGAGGCGGTCGACGATCGCCGCGGCGAAGGCGGCAGCCTGCGCGAAGTCTCCGTCCTCCCAGTGGTACGGCACGGTCCAGGCGTCGAGCCGGCCCCGCTCCGCCTGCTGGGAGACCGCCACGGCGGGCAACCCGAGCACGACGCCCTCCAGGGCGGCGGCCACCGTGCCCGAGTAGGTGATGTCGTCGCCGAGGTTCGAGCCGTGATTGATCCCCGAGACGATCAGCTCGGGCTGGAAGGGGATGAGCCCGAGCGTCGCGAAGCGCACGCAGTCGACCGGTGTGCCGTCGGTGGCGAAGCCCGTGGTGCCGTCGCCGAAGTCCACCTCCTCGACGCTGAGGGGCTTGCGCGTGGTGATGCTCCGGGCCATCGCCGAGCGGTTGGAGTCCGGCGCGATCACCGCCAACTCGATGTCGGGCACCTGCATGAGCGCCCGCCGCATGGCATCCAGACCCGTCGCGCGGATGCCGTCGTCGTTGGTGAGCAGGACCTTCATCCGCCGATCAGGCTAGTCGTAGCCGACCCCTTCGAGGCAGAGTCCGTGGGCCGGAGCGGTGTCCCCCGCCTCGCTGCGTGGACGGCCGTGAAGCAGCGCCTCAAAGGCCTCCCTCTCCATCCTTCCCGAGCCCACCCAGAGCATCGTCCCCACCAACGCGCGCACCATGCCGCGCATGAAGGTGTCGGCCTCGATCCAGTACTCGAGCACGTCGCCGTCCTCCCGCCAATCCGAGCGCAGCACTTGTCGCGTGAAGTGCTCGTGGTAGCCGTCGGTCGGGGTGAAGGCGGTGAAGTCGTGCGTGCCGGCTGCGGCTCCGGCGCAGTCGTGGAGCGCCTCGCGGTCGAGTGGCCTGCGCCAGTGCAGGCTGGTGCGGCGGTCCAGCGGCGACCGGGGCGCGCGCGCCACGACCCGGTAGCGATAGGTGCGCGAGCTCGCGTCGCGCCGGGCGTCGAAGCCCTCGGGTGCGGCGTCAGAGGCAAGGACTGCGACGTCCTGCGGGAGCAGCGAGTTCAGGCGGGCGGGCGCAATCGGCTCGCCCGGGTGGCTGGCCACCTGCCCCCGAGCGTGCACGCCCGCGTCGGTGCGCCCCGCCACGGTGAGCGTAACGGGTGCGCGCAGGACCGTGGCGAGTGCGGTCTCCAGCGTCTCCTGCACGGTGCGGCGTTCGGGCTGGACAGCCCAGCCGCCAAAGTCCGTGCCGTCGTACTCGATGAGCAGCCGGGCGGCCAGGGTGGTCAGCCGGCGCGGCGGGCCACGATCAACGCGAAGTGGCCCTCCACGGAGAAGGGGTGATCGCCACCCGCCCAGCCCCGCGCCATCTCCACCATCTCCTCGCGCATCTGCGCGTAGCGGTCCGGCGGCATGTTCTCCTTGGCCGCGGCCTGGGTGGGGGCGTGGCGCTCCATCATGGCCACGAAGTGCTCGGGGGACTCCCCCTCCCAGGGCAGCGTCGCCCGTGTGACCTCGATGCTGGCGGCCAAACCCTCGAAACGCTCGCGCACCACCTCCTCGCGCGACCACTCCTCGATCGCGGGTGGGGCCTCGGCACCCGGCTCCGGGGGTGGGGCGTAGCTGCGGCCGATGCGGAACATGTCGTAGCTCGGCCCCTCGTCGAGCCAGGCTGTCATGCCCACTGTGCCGCCCGGGCGCACCACCCTGAACATCTCCTCGGCGGCCACGCGCGGGCGTGGCGCCAACATCGCGCCGAACACCGACCCGACGCAGTCAAAGCGCGCGTCCTCGAAGGGCAGGTCCTCGGCATCGGCCTCCGCCCACTCGATGTCCAGTCCTTCGACCTGCGAGCGCTCGCGCCCGGCGGCCACCATCCCCGGGGCGATGTCCGCGGCGACGACACGGGCCCCCTCCTCTGCGCAGATGACGGCGAGGTTCCCGTCGCCCGCCGCGTTGTCGAGCACCTCTTGGCCGGCGGAGACCGCGCACGCGTCGGCCAGCACGCGCGCGGCGGGACGCAGCATCTCCGAGAGCCCCGAGTACTCGCCCTTGCCCCAGGTCTCGGCGGCCTGGGCCTTCAGCTTGGCCACGTCCATGGCGGCGATCCTAGATCCATCGAGCGTGCGGTGCTCGGCCGGGATCGATCGGTCCGGTGCTCGGCGGACCAGCGCTCGGCCTGCGCTCCTCCCCGGGCCCTCGGCCTGCGCTCCTGCGCTCCTGCGCTCGGTGTCTACAGGCCCGGCGGGTGGCGCACCACGTAGCCGCCGCCGGCCCGGCGTGGCCCGCCCCAGCGTGAGCCGCTCTGCCGGCGGGCGCTGGTGTCGAAGCGCCGGCCGTTGATCGTCATGTACATGTGGCCGGAGGTGGCGTAGATGGTGATGTGCTTGCCGGGCCCCGGGGCGCCGTAGCTCATGAAAGCGCCGGAGGCCATCGGAGCGGAGAGCAGGCCGCCCCCGTGGAGGGCATAGGAGACCGATCCCGAGCAGTCGTAGGCGCTGTCGTCGAACGACCCGTGCCCGCCGCCGTAGCGATACGGCTTGGTGGCGATGCGGTTGGCCGCCGCGAGCACCCGGGCGACCGTGGACGACCCACCGCCTCCGCCGCCTCCGCCGCCTCGGGATCGCCGGCGGTGGGGCCGGTTTCGCTTGAGCGTCTTGCCGGGGCCCAGGCGCAGGGCACGCCGTGTCGCGGGCCCGGCCACGCCGTCCACGGGTAGGCCCTTGCTCTTCTGGTAGCGGCGTAGCGCCTTCTCGGTGGCGGCGCCGAACACGCCGTCGGCCGACAAGCCGAGCGCCGACTGGAGTGCGCGGACCCCGCCGCCGCGGCGGGCGCGCCGTGTGCGGGCGCCGGCGAAGCGGGTGCGCGGCTTTGCGGCTCGGCTTCGCTTGTGCCTTCGTCTTGCCGGGCGCTCGCGCTTGAGCACCTTGCCCGAGCCGAGCTTCAGGGCGGCGAGGGTCTGGGGGCCGGCGACGCCGTCGACCGGCAGTCCGCGCTCGCGCTGCCAGCGGCGCAGGGCCGTCTCGGTGGAGGGACCGAAGTCTCCGTCGGGCGAGAGGCCCAGCGCGGCTTGAAGGGCGCGCACGCCTCCGCGACGGCGCTTGGGGCCCGCTCCGCTCCTCTTGGTCGTGGTCGCGCGGCGTGTGCCCACCCGAGTCGCCTTCGAGCGCAGGCTCATGGCCGCGGGCGCCTCCAGCGTCTCGACCGAGGCCTCGGCGCGCTGCCGGCGCGGGAGGGCGGGAACCTCGGTCGGGCCCCCGCGCGCGGTGGCGGTCGAGCGGGAGCTCGGCGCAGGCC
>JALZII010000241.1 GCA_030860365.1 Actinomycetota bacterium | reverse complement strand
CCTGCTCGCCCGCCGCGAGCGGCGTGGCCGCTCCCTGCGCGCGCTGGCGGTCTCGGCGCGCTTCGTGGCCGGCGGGACCTGGCGTCAGGCGGTCACCCTGCGCACTCCCAGCGCCGATCCCGAGCGCATCCGCCTCGCCCTGGGCACGCGCCTGGGCGAGCTGCCGGCGCCGGCCGACTCGCTGGGCCTCGAGGTCGAGTCCTTCGGCCCACCGGCCCACGAGCAGGGGCGCCTGGTGCACGACCCGGCGGCGGTGCGCCGCGAGCGCCTGGGTGAGGCTGTGCGTCAGGCTCGCCAGTCGGCGGGTCCAGAGGCCGCGATGCGCATCCTCGAGGTCGACCCCGGCTCGCGCCTGCCCGAGCGCCGGACCCTGCTGGCCCCCTTCCTTGACGAGAAGCGGCGAAGAAGGTGAGCTCGCGCCGGCTCTCCGAGCCCCACCCCGTGACCGTGCGCCCGGGCCGCGCCGGGGTGCCCGAGTCGGTCTCGGGCACCCCGGTCGAGGCCGTCCGCGAGGAGTGGGTGGTGGAGGACCTGTGGTGGACGGGCCGCCCGCTGCGCCGGCGCTACTTCGAGCTGGTGCTGGCCGACGGGCGCAACACGGTGGTCTTCCGCGACCTCATCCGCGGCCGGTGGTACGCCCAGCGGGCGTAGGGCTAAGGTGAACGCATGCCGCGTACTGAAGACCTGGCTGCGGTGATCGACCAACTTGTCGGCCAGACGTTTGGATCGATCAAGGTCATCGAGGGCCGTGCCGACCTCGAGGTCGATGGGAGCTCTTCTCCACGCCCGACGGTGTGGGCCGGAAGGCAGACGTCTCCGCTGACCTGGAGGTCATCACCCGAGCGTTCCTTGACCTGCAGAGCAGCCGACATGCCGCAGACTAGGATCACCTCGCGTCTTTTCCGAAGGCTGACACCAAGCGCCAGGTCGAGGCAGCGAATAGAGCGGTGGATGCCCTTCACGACAACCTCGAGGCCTCCCCACCTCCAGAGGTTCCTGGCCCTTCTGCTGTTCCGGGCCGCCCGCTTGTCGTAAGCAGCGTCCGTGCGCGCGAGCCGCGTATGGAGGGTTTCGATACGGCTGGTCGCGTTGAAGGAGAATCAGCGCAGTGATCGTCTACGAGAAGAGCACCTGCACCACCTGCCGGGACCTGACGGCTCTGCTGGAGGACGAGGGGGTCGAGTTCGAACGCGTCGACTTCCACATCGAGCCGCTCAGCGAGGACGAGCTGCAGGCGCTGGTTCGCAAGACCGGTTGTCCCGCCCGCGAGCTGTTCCGTGCCCGCGAGCCGGTGTACGAGGAGCTGCGGCTCGGCGAGCGGGAGGTGGCAGACGAAGAGGCCATCAAGCTGATGGCCGAGCACCCCGAGCTGATGCAGCGCCCCGTGGTCGAACGCGACGAGCGCGCCGTGCTGGCCCGCCCCGTTGAGCGAGTGCGCGAGCTGCTCGACTAGGGATCTGGGGTGTGAGCACCGGCATGCGACACGGACCGGCGCGTGCGCGCAAGCGCGTCGTCATGAGGTTCGTTACGAATCGGCTGCTGAATCCAGTAGTTCGGCGGCTGTTGGAGCGGGGCTGGTGGCCGCGTACGCAGGCCCTGCTCGAGACCACCGGTCGCAAGACCGGCTCGCTCCGGCACGTGCCAGTTGGGAATGGGCTGCGCGGCGCCAGCTTCTGGATCGTGACCGAGCACGGCTACGCGGCCGACTACGTTCAGAACATCCGAAAGCAGCCCGCCGTGCGCGTGAAGGTCGGCCGGCGCTGGCATGCAGGCACGGCGCAGATCCTCCCCGAGGATGACCCCCGCGAGCGGTTGCGCCGGCTCGGCCGTCCGGTCAACGACACCCTCCTCCTGCTCGTCGGCACCGAACAGGTCACCATCCGAATCCACCTCGAGCCGTGACGGCGGCGCGCCGACGCCTCGAGCGCCAATAGAAGCGCTGACGCCCGCGTGGGACGCCCGCAGGGATCGTCCCCAGCGGGCGCCCCGATCGCGGTCTCGGTCAGCGGCGCTTTCTCTGGACGACGCCGCAGGCGACGCGGCTGCCCGAGTCGCCGGTCTTCAACGTCTCCTCGTCTGGTCCCGCCGTCGTGCCCGACTTGTAGCGGGTGGGGACGTTCGCGAGGTTGTCGCGTCCGGCGTGGATCATGATCGCGCTGCCGTCGCCCGCCAGCAGCTGCCTGATGTGAAACGAGTCGGTCACGAACTCGGCTCGGGCCTTCCCGTCGTCTGTGGCCAGCAGCGGCGGCATGTCCCCGGCGTGGGCTCCGTGGTCTTGACCATCTCGCTCGAGGTGCCCGCCGGCGCTCGTGAAGGCGGGTGGCTCACAGACGCCCTTCTCATGGACGTGGAAGCCGTGAAAGCCCGGCTGGAGCCCGCGCGCCCGCACGACCACGACCACCTTGCCGTTGCGTCGCTCGACGATTCGCACCTTCGCCGCCCTGCTTCCGTCGGCGCTCTTCAGCGACGCATGCGCCACCTTCTTGGCGCGCTTTCCCTGCCCTTTGCTGCCGCTTTCGGCCGTCGTCACGAGGGCGAGCGCGAGCACTGACAAGGCGGCCACCGGCAACACGTATGCGATTCGTCTTTTCATCCATGTCTCCATTCAGTCGGTTCCCATCAGCTTCCCCGTGCTTTGGCCAGGCCACGCCTCGACCCTCCGGCTGGGACTGGACACCCATGCGAACATGTGTTCGTGTCATACGTCGAGCTGCATTGCCACTCGGCCTTCTCCTTCCTGGATGGGGCCTCGCATCCGGTTGAGCTGGCCGGCGCGGCGGCCGAGCAGGGCCACGAGGCGGTGGCGCTCACCGACCACGACGGGGTCTACGGGTCGATGGAGCTCGTGCAGGCCACCAAGCCGCTCGGGGTGCGCGCCATCACCGGCGCCGAGGTCACTCTCGACGACGGCTCGCACCTCACGCTGCTGTGCGAGAGCAGGGCGGGCTACCGCAACCTCTGCCGGCTGCTGACCAAGGCCCACGCGCACACGCGGGTGTGGGCGCAGCGCAAGGAGCGCAGCCCGATCGTTGATCGGGCGAGCACCGCACCGACAGATAACGCGGGGGAGGGCGGGGCTGAGCGCTGGGCACTCGACAGCTCGCGCGCCCGTGCGCGCGAGCGCCCGCGCGTGGAGCCCAAGGCCGGCGAGTCGAAGGTGTCGCTGTCCGACGTCGAGGACCACTCCGAGGGGCTGGTGTGCCTGTCGGGTTGCGCGCGTGATGGTGCGGTGGCGCGGAGGGTGGAGACGAGCGACCACGTGGGCGCGGCTGCAGTCGCGAGGAGGCTGCTGGCCGCCTTCGGGCCCGAGCGTTTCCGCGTCGAGCTCCAGCGCCCCTTCGCTCGCCACGACCGCCGGCGCAACCGCCTGCTCTCCGAGCTGGCCGAGCGCCTGGGCGTGCCCGCAGTGGCCACCGGCAACGTGCACGCCCACGACCGCTCGCGCGCGGCCCTGCAGGATGCCTTCGTGGCGGTGCGCGAAGGCAAGACCCTCGACGAGTCAGAGCCCCTGCGCCGCGGCAACGCCTCGCACGTGCTGGCGCCGCCGGGCGCCATGGCCGAGCGCTTCGCCGATCACCCCGAGGCCGTGCACGAGTCCGGCCGCCTGGCCGATCGCCTGCGCTTCGACCTGGGCGCCGACCTCGGCTACCGCTACCCCGGCTCCGACGACCCCACCTCGGACCGCCGCCTGGCCGAGCTGTGTCGCCACCGCCTGGACGAGCGCTACGCCGGGCGGGCCACGCGGGCGCAGGCCGAGGCCCGCCTGGACGAGGAGCTGCGGGTCATCGCCTCGCTCGAGCTCAGCGGCTTCTTCCTGCTGCACCGCGACCTGCTCGAGCTGGCCCGCGAGGTGGCGGCCGAGGTGCGTGGCCCCAGCGTCGCCCGTGCGCTGCTGCCGCCGGGGCGCGGCCGCGGATCGAGCGTGTCCTCGATCGTCTGCTACCTCACCGGCCTCTCGCACGTCGACCCGATCGAGTGCGACCTCTTCCTCGGGCGCTTCCTCAACGAGGAGATCAGCGCCCTGCCCGACATCGACCTCGACTTCCCGCGCGACATCCGCGACGTGCTCATCCCGCGCGTGCACGACCGCTACGGTCCCGAGCGCTCGGCGCTGGTGGCCGCCTTCGCCACCTTCCAGGTGCGCTCGGCCATCCGCGACCTGGCCAAGTCGCTGGGGCTGCCGCCCGGCGAGATCGAGCGCCTGGCCCGCCAGGCCGATCCGTGGCAGGGCAACGAGATCGAGCAGGAGGTGGGGGAGGTGCAGGCGGCGCGCGCTGGCTCGCCGCGCTGGCAGGCGCTGACCCGGCTGGTGCGCGACGTGGCCGGCCTGCCCCGCCACATCGGCCAGCACTCGGGCGGCATGGTCATCTCCACCGAGCCGCTGATCGACGTCTGTCCCGTGCAGCCCGCGGCCATGGAGGGCCGCCAGATGGTGCAGTGGGACAAGGACTCCTGCGCCGACGCGCGCTTTCTGAAGATCGACCTGCTGGGCTTGGGGATGCTCTCGGCCGTCGAGCGCTGCGTAGACCTCATACACGAGGCCCGCCACGAGCACATCGACCTCTCGCGTATCGACCTCGGCGACAAGCGGGTGTACTCCGAGATCCACAGGGCGGAGACCACGGGCGTCTTCCAGATCGAGTCGCGTGCGCAGATGCAGATGCTCAAGCGCACGCTGCCGGAGTCGCTGGACGACCTGACCGTGCAGGTCGCGCTGGTGCGCCCGGGGCCGATCCTCGGCGGAGCGGTGCACCCCTACATCGAGCGAAGGAAGAAGCTGCGCGAGAACCCGGGATACGAGGTGCCCTACGAGCACCCTGTGCTGGAGCCGGTGCTGAAGGACACCCTGGGGGCGATCGTCTTCCAGGATCAGGTGATCGAGGTGGCGATGGCCTTTGCCGGCTTCTCGCCGGGCCAGGCCGAGGGCCTGCGGCGGGCGATGAGCCGCAAGCGCTCGGAGGCGGCTATGCGCTCCTACGAGGACAAGTTCGTGGCCGGCGGCATGGCCAACGGCGCCAGCGAGGAGACCGCGCGGCGCGTCTATGACCAGATCGTCGGCTTTTCGGGCTTCGGCTTCCCCAAGGCCCATTCGGCGGCCTTCGGCCTGTTGGCCTACCAGTCGACCTGGCTGCGGGTGCACTACGGCCCCGAGTTCCTGTGCGCGCTGCTCAACGAGCAGCCGATGGGGTTCTATCCGCCTGATGCCCTGGCTCATGAGGCTCAGCGGCGCGGCATCGTTGTCCTGCCTCCCTGCGTGGTCGATGGCATCGTTGATTGCATGGTCGAGGAGTTGCCGGCCGCGGGTCCTGTCTCCGGTAAGTCCTTCCCGTGCTCGCAAGCTGCGCGCGGAAAGGCCTTACCGTCACCACCCGCGGACGGGACGCTTGCGGTTCGCCTGGGGCTCGGGTACGTGAGCGGGGTTCGGGCGGAGGAGGTTCAGGCGCTGGTGGAGGAACGCCATCGTCGCCCGTATCGCTCGGTTGGCGATTTGGCCTCGCGGTCGGGTGCCGGGCCGGAGACGCTGGAGCGGCTTGCGTGGGCGGGGGCCTGTGATGAGTTGGTGGAGGGGCCTGTTTCCGAGCGGCGGCGGCGGGCGCTGTGGAAGCTGGGTGCCGCTTACCCCTCGGTCGCCGTGGACGGCGGGAGGCAGCTGGCACTGCCGCTGGATCCGGAGGAGGCCCCGAAGCTGCGGGAGATGTCGGCGTGGGATCGCATGCTGGCCGATCTGGGCTCGACCTCGGTGACCCTGCACGAGCACCCGGTCGAGCTGATGCGCCCGGGCCTGGGGCCGGGCTACGTCACCAGTGCCGGGTTGGAGAGCACCCGCCACGGCAGCCGCGTCCAGGTGGCCGGCCTGGTGGTGGCCCGCCAGCGCCCGGCCACGGCCAAGGGAGTGACCTTCATGCTGCTGGAGGACGAAGCGGGGACCATCAACCTGATCGTCACGCCGCCGGTCTACGAGCGCTTCCGCCTGACCGTGCGTGCCGAGCCCTTCGTGACCGCGAGCGGCCGCCTGGAGCGCCGGGAGGGGGTGACCAACATCCTGGTGGACCGCATCGCGCGCCTGGAGCGCCCGAGCGACGTCCCCGAGGCCACCGTCAAGCACATCGAGCCGCGGCGCATGTGGAGCACCCAACCCGAGGAGGAGAGCGCGGCGCAGCTGCGCTCGCTGGCTCCGGCGGCGAACTCGTTCGGCAGGGGGAGGGGCGGGTGACCGAAGCAGTCAGACCCGCGCGACGGTGAGCGGCGGGTGGACATCCGCCATGGCTTCGAAGTCGTCGTCTTGGGTGACCACCGGGAGTCCGTGCTCGACGGCGGTCGCGGCGATCAACGCGTCGGTGAGCTTGACCGCCCGCTGTATGCCCGCCGCGCGGCAGTCGTCGACCAGGCGCGTCCAGGCGACCATGATCGCCTCGCTGACCGGGATGGGATCGGCGGTGCGCGCGAGAGCGAGGGTGTCGGCCCGGCGGGCGCGTTTTTCGGCATCGGCGGCTGCCAGCACACCCAGCTGCAGCTCGCCGATGGTGACGACCGAGACGCCCACCCGGGCGGGCAGCGCCTCGAGCGGCCGCCCGCTTTCGGTGGCGATGAAGACCGACGTGTCGAGGAGGCCGGCCGGGGGCCTGCTCACAGCTCTTCGAGAGTCTGGCCGGAGAGCGCGGCGAGGTCGTCCGCCAGCCCCGGGTCGGCCGCGCGCCCACCGAGCTCGTGTGAGAGGCGCTCGCCGGAGAGCCATCGTGCCCTGCGCCCGTGGGGGACGATGTCGGCGACCGGATTGCCGCGCACGGTGAGCGTCACGCGTTCTCCCGACTCCACCGCGGCGATCACCTCACTGGTGTGGTTGCGCAGCTCCCGGATCCCGACCTCCATGTGCGACACGATAGCATCTACCGGTATGAGCGCTGAGGCCCCGCGCGGCCCGCGACGACGCCTTCCCGCGGCTCGGGCTGTCGGAGCTGATCTCGGTCATCCACCCCGACAACCGTCGCTCCCGCCGCCTGGCCGCCAGGCTGGACATGGTGGTCGAGGGCCAGGTCCACAATCCGGTCCTCGGCCGCGAGGTCGACTGTGGCGCCTCGCGGTTCCCGGCTTCAGTTGATCAGGCGCTTCTGGCTGCGGTTGATCGCCACGCGCCACATCACCAGGGCGAACGCCACCAGCGCGCCCGCGTGGCCCACATCCACCCAGCCCTCGAAGCCGAAGACCGCATGGCGCACCAGCTCCACGCAGTGGTGCAGGGGGTTCAGCTGCGCGAGGGCCTGCGCCCACTCGGGGAGCTGGTCGAGCGGGAAGAAGGCGCCGGCCACCAGGAACAGCGGCGTGATCACCGAGGAGGTGACGTAGCCGAAGTTGTCGATGGTCTTGAGGACCGCGGCGATCGTGATGCCGAAGCCGGCCCAGCCGAAGCCGGTGACGAACGCGATCAGCGGCACCGCAAGCATGCCCCAGGTGGGGTCGAGGCCGAAGACCATCGCCACCAGCAGCGGCACGTTGCCGTAGACCCCGGCGCGCATGGCGATCCACAGCGCCTCGCCGGTCACCAGCTCCTCGGTGTCCACCGGCGCGGCCAGGATCGCGTCGTAGGTGCGCTGGAACTCCCGCTTGATGAACGACGAGAACATCGCCGGGAAGACCGAGGAGAAGAGCACCGCCGTGGCCACCGTCCCCGTGCCCACGAACTCCACGTAGGGAAGGCCTGCCACGGTGGAGACCAGCGAGCCGAAGCCGAAGCCGAAGGCCAGCAGGAAGATGGTCGGCTCGACCGTCGAAGAGAACGTGGTCGAGCGCCAATAGGAGGAGAAGTTCATGACCTCGCGCGCCAGCACGCCGCCGAGGGCGGCTCGCTCGAGGCGGTGCAGCCGCCGCGGGGGCGCGGCGGCCTGCGCGCTCACGCGATCTCCTCGCCGGTGAGCAGCACGAACACGTCCTCGAGCGTCGCTGCTCGCCGCTCGCCCTCGGGCGCGTGACCGTCCACCCCGAGCACCGACACCGAGGTCCCGGTGCGGCGCGTGCGCAGCCCCGCCTGGGCGGCCTCCTGCTCGGCCTCCGCCAGGCGGTCCGGCGGCCCGTAGACCTCGACGACCTCGCGCCCGGCGTGCTCGACGATCAGCTCGGCCGGGCGCCCTGTCGCCACCGCGCGGCCCTCGGCCATGATCGCCACCGTGTCCGCCAGCCGCTGCGCCTCCTCGATGTAGTGGGTGGACATGAGGATCGAGGTCCCCTCTGCGCGCAGGAGGTCGATCAGCGCCCACAGCTCCTGGCGCACCTGCGGGTCGAGCCCCACGGTCGGCTCGTCCAGTAGGAGCAGCCGCGGGCGGTGCACCAGGGCGCGCGCGATGAGCAGCCGCCGGCGCATGCCACCCGAGAGCTCGTCCACCTTGGCGTCGCGGCGCTCGGTGAGGTTGGCGATGTCCAGCGTGCGCTCGACTGCTTCGTGGCGCTCGCCGCGGGGTACGCGGTAGAGGTGGGCGAAGACCAGCAGGTTCTGGGCCACGGTCAGCGTGGTGTCGAGGTTGTCCAGCTGCGGCACCACTCCGCATTCGGCGCGGGCCTGCTTGCTCTCCTCGGGGAGGTGAAAGCCGAGCACCTCGATCTCGCCCTCGTCGGCGATCGCCTGTGCGGTGAGGGTGCGCATGGTGGTCGACTTGCCGGCGCCGTTGGGGCCGAGCAGGCCGACGCAGGTGCCGTAGGGCACCTCGAGGTCCAGGCCGTCGACCGCGGTAATCGGGCCGTAGCGCTTGACGACCCCGTCGAGACGAATCGCGAGATCCACGCGACGACTGTATGAAGGCCCGCATCCTCGTGGGCACCTCCAGCTGGGCCGACCCCGGCTTCGTGGAGAAGTGGTACCCGCAGGGGATGCCCGCCCGCGAGCGGCTGCCCTGGTACGCGGCGCAGTTCGAGGGCGTGGAGGTCAACTCGACCTTCTACGCGATCCCGGGCTCGAGCACCGTGCGCCGCTGGGCCGATGTCACCCCCGGCGAATTCACGTTCGACGTGAAGCTCCACCGCCTGCTCTCGCGCCACCGCGCGCCGCTGGACTCGCTGCCCGCCGATCTGCGCGACGGGGCGAGGACCAACGACAGAGGCCGGGTGCTGCTGGAGCCTGGGCTGGAGCAGGTGGTCGCACGGCGCACGCTCGAGGAGCTCGAGCCGCTGCAGGAGGCGGGCAAGCTCGGCGCGCTCCTGCTGCAGCTCACGCCGGCCTTCGCGCCGGGAAGGCGAACGCTCGAGGAGCTGAATGGCCTGGTCGAGACGCTGAGGCCCCACCGCCTGGCGGTCGAGCTGCGCCACCGGGGCTGGGTGAGCGAGCGCAACCTCGAGGGGACGCTCGCCTGGTACTCCGACCACGAAGTCGCCTTCGTAGCCGTGGACGCGCCGCCGGGCGATCACGTGCCGATCATGCCCGACCTCGACGCGGTGACGACCGCGGAGCTCGCCTATCTGCGCATGCACGGGCGCAACGCCGAGGGCTACCTGCACGGCAAGTCGGTGGCCGAGCGCTTCGGCTGGGTCTACTCCGACGAGGAGCTCGGGGAGATAGCCGGCCGGGCGATGGGGCTGGCCGAGAACGCCGAACAGGTGCACGTCATGTTCAACAACAACCGCGACGACGACGCGCCCACGGCCGCGCTGCGGCTGCGCGCGCTGCTCGGACAGGAGCCACCGCCGCCGCCGGAGGGAGAGCAGCTGACGCTCGGGTAGAGGGCAGGTTGACTGACACTCGATACCCACGCGAGGGTTTCCCTCGACATCGGACCGGCAAGGAATCGCCCGTGCGCGAGCCCGCCGGAGTGACCTGCGTGCGAGCGGACAATCCCTCGCCGCTGACCCTCGACGGGACGAACACGTACGTGGTCGGGGGATGGGTCGTCGATCCCGGCCCGCTGCTGCAGGATCACCTGGCCGCCGTGAGGACGGCGGCGGGCGAGGTCGAGGGCGTGGTGCTCACCCACGACCACCCCGATCATGCCGAGGCTGCGGAGGCCTTTCGCGTCCCGGTCCACCGGCCCGGCGAAGGGGAGGCGGCCGGGCCTTTCACCGCGCTGGCCACGCCGGGACACTCGGCTGACAGCGTGTGCCTGCTGCTCGGCGGCGCGTGCTTCACCGGCGACACCGTCCTCGGCGAGGGCAGCGTGTTCATCGGCCCTGGCGAGGGCTCGCTGGCGGCCTACCTCGACTCGCTGCGCCGCCTGCTGACCCTCGACCCCGAGGTGATCTGCCCCGGGCACGGGCCCTACGTATGGGAGCCGGCCGCCAAGCTCGACGAGTACCTGG
>JALZII010000199.1 GCA_030860365.1 Actinomycetota bacterium | reverse complement strand
AAGCTGCGCTTGGGGCCGGTCGCCGGGGGGGTGGCGGACCTGGGCCGTGGCGCTGACGTGGTCCTCAGCCAGGACCAGTCCGAGGGCACTGCGGACCGGCTGCCGGTGGCCTGGAAGGGCCTTGGCGAGCTGGTGCAGGAAGGCGACGTGGCCTATCTGGCCGACGGCGCCGTGCGGTTGCGGGTCAAGGACGTCCGCGACGGCGACGTGAACGCCGAGGTGGAGGTGGGGGGCAGCGTGGCCTCGCGCCAAGGCATCAACCTGCCCAACGTCACCGTATCCCTGCCGGCCGTCTCGGAGGACGACCTGACGCTGGTCGACGCCGGCATCGACATGGGGCTCGACTTCCTGGCGCTGTCGTTCGTGCGCCGCGGCGAGGACCTCGAGCCGGTTCGCAAGCGCCTGCGCGAGCGCGGTCGCGAGTTGCCCCTCATCGCCAAGATCGAGAAGCCGCAGGCCGCCGCCAACGCCGACGAGATCATCGAGCACGCCGACGGCGTGATGATCGCCCGGGGCGACCTGGGGATCGAGCTGCCGATCGAGGAGGTGCCCCTGGTCCAGAAGCGGATACTGGCGAAGGCCGGCCGCAGTGCGGTCCCCACCATCACCGCCACCCAGATGCTCGAGTCGATGGTGCATTCGAGCCGGCCCACCCGGGCCGAGGTGGCCGACGTGGCCAACGCCATCTTCGACGGCACCGACGCCGTCATGCTCTCCCAGGAGACCGCCGTGGGCAAGTACCCGGTCGAGGCGGTGGAGATGATGGCTTCGATAGCGGAGGCCACCGAGCGCGAGCTGCCCTACGGGCGTTGGCTGGCCGAGCGCGGTCCGCAGGCCAACAACCAGTATCACGCGATCTCCTTCGGGGCAGTGGGCGCCGTGTACCAGCTGGGGCTGAAGGCGATCGTCTCGCCCACCCGCACGGGCACCACGGTGCGCCTGATCTCCTCCTACCGGCCGCGCGCGCCGGTGCTGGCGCTGTCCATGTACCCCGACGTGGTGCGCCGGTGCTGCCTGCTCTGGGGCGTGAAGGCCGCGCTGAACGAGGAGCCCCAGCACACCACGGAGCTGATCGACAGCTGCGCGCAGGCGGCGGTGGACGAGGGCCTCGCCAATCCGGGAGACACGATCGGCATCACCGCGGGCCTGCCCGCCGGGAGCAGCGGCGGCACCAACCTGTTCAAGGTGCACGTGGTCGAGTAGCGACGGAGCCGGCGGGCTCCCGCCCGCGTCGCTGCGAACCCTACGTGGGGACCGGCTCGGGCACGCTGGGCAGCCCCTCGCGGGCGGCCTCGAAGCGCTCGAGCGCGGTATCGAGGTGCTCGCGGCTGTGGGCGGCCGACACGCTGGTGCGAAGCAGGGCGCCGCCCCTGGGCACCGCGGGGTAAAGGGCCACGTTGACGTACACGCCGGCCTCGAACAGCGCCTTCCACATCAGCGCGGCCTGCCAGTCGTCGCCGATGACCACCGGGACGATCGGGCTGATCCCGTCGGGCACCTCGAAGCCACGCTCCTGCAGGCCTCGACGCAGGTAGGCGCCGTTGTCGAGCACCCGGGCCATCAGCTCGGCGCCTTCGGAGGAGCGGATCACCCGCAGCGCTCCCAGGGAGGCGCCCACGGCCGCCGGCACCGCCGACGCGGTGAACATGAACGAGCGCGACTGGACGCGCAGGAAGTCGATCACGTCGCCGGACCCGGCGACGAAGCCGCCGCAGCTGGCCAGCGACTTGGAGAAGGTGCCCATCCGCAGGTCCACGTCCGCCTCGGCGCCCAGCAGCTCGCTCGCGCCGGTGCCCCGCCGGCCCAGCACCCCGACGCCGTGGGCCTCATCGACCATCAGGCGCGCACCGTGCTTTCGGCACAGCCGCGCGATCTCGGGGACGTCGGCCAGGTCGCCCTCCATCGAGAAGACGCCGTCGACGACCACCAGCAGCCCCCCACCATCGTCCTGCGCTCGCTCCAGCATCTTCTCCAGCTTGTCCAGGCGACCATGCCGGAAGGGCCGGATGCGAGCCCGCGACATCGAGACGGCGTCGAGGAT
The DNA here is from genome assembly GCA_030860365.1 of Actinomycetota bacterium. Lineage (GTDB taxonomy): Bacteria > Actinomycetota > Thermoleophilia > Solirubrobacterales > Thermoleophilaceae > JACCZR01. The sequence continues at coordinate 11,716 of JALZII010000199.1, read as the reverse complement.
CGAGGCGTGGTCGCCGGAGTCGCAGATGACGGTGTCGCCGGGGCCGAGCAGGGTGGCGATGCTGCCCGTGTTGGCCAGGTAGCCGGCGGTGAAGACCAGGGCGTCCTCGGTGTTGCACCAGTCGGCGAGCTCGCGCTCGAGCTCGAGGTGGAGCGGCAGGGTGCCGTTCATGAAGCGCGAGCCGGTGACCCCGGTGCCGTAGCGGTCCAGCGCGTCGCGGGCGGCCGCCACCACCTCGGGGTGGCCCGTCAGGCCCAGGTAGTTGTTGCCGCCGAGCATGATCCGCTCGGCTCCCTCCATCTCGACCGTCGGCCCGGCCGGGCCCTCGAGCAGCCGGAAGTAGGGCAGCAGGTCGTGCTCGCGGGCCGCCAGGAGCTGCGCGAGGCGCTCGTGGGTGCGGGCCTTCTCGAAGAGGTCGGTCGGCATGTCGAGTCGATGCGGTCCGGTGGGCTAGGGTGCGCCGCCGTGTCGGTGGAGGTGACCCCCGTGCGCGGGCGAAGGGACCTGCGGGCGTTCGTCGAGCTTCCCTACCGGCTGCACTCTAACGCCCCCCAGTGGGTGCCCCCGCTGAAGCTGGAGCGCTTCCTGCACCTCTCGCCGCGGGTGAACGTCTTCTTTGCGCGAGGAGAGGCACAGCTGTTCCTGGCGCGCCGCCACGGGCGGGTCTGCGGGCGCATAAGCGCGCACGTAGACCATGCCCTCAACCGCCACCAGGACAACCGCTGGGGGCTCTTCGGCTTCCTCGAGATGGTCGATGACCGCGAGGTCTGCTCGGCCCTGTTGGACGCGGCAGCGGCCTGGCTTCGCGCGCGAGGCCGCGATCGCATCGTCGGCCCGATGGACTTCACGATGAACGACGAGGCGGGTGTGCTGATCGGGGGCTTCGAGCTCGACCCGATGGTTCGCCAGCCCTGGCAGCCGCCCTACTACGCGCAACGTCTCGAGGAGGCGGGCTTCGGCAAGGCGGTCGACCTGTTCATGTGGCACCTGATGGTCTTCGACCTGGCGAAGGTCCTCCCGGTCATCTTCGAGATGGCCGAGAAGCTCGAGCCCGAGCACGGCATCACGATCCGAAAGATGAGCCGCCGGCGCCTGCGGTCTGAGCTCGATGCCTTCGCCGAGGTCTACAACGCGGCCTGGGCCGACAACTGGGGCTTCGTGCCCTACTCGAAAAAGGACCTCGACGGCTACTGGGCGGAGCTGCAGCTGGCCTTCGACCGCAACTGGTTCATGGTGGCCGAAAAGGACGGTGAGACGGTGGGGATGGCCATCACGGTGCCGGACGTCAACCAGGTGCTGCGCAAGATGGGCGGCTCGCTGCTGCCGCTCGGCTGGTGGCACTTCCTGCGCAAAGGCCGCACGATCGACCGTGTGCGGGTGGGCTTCCTCGGCGTAAAGCCCGAGTACCAGCACACCGGCGTGGCCGCCGGACTGTACGTCGAGCACTTCAACATGGCCCACATGACCCCGCAGAAGGGCGGTGAGATGGGCTGGGTCCTCGAGAGCAACGACGCGATGAACCGCGGCATGGAGGCGATGGGCGCGCGAATCGTGAAGCGCTACCGGATCTTCGAGCGCGAGCTCTAGCGGAGGAGCGCAGGCCGGGCGCTGGTCGGCCGAGCACCGCACGCTCGGTGGCTCCAGGCTCGCGCCGGGCGTCCCAGTACACTCGCCCCACCTTGGCCGAAACGCCCTCCGAGCAGCCCGCGAGCACCGATCTGGTACCCGTCCAAGGGCCCGTGCGGCCGGTGGACCCCTCCTCGGGCGAGCTCGAGCGCCCGGCCGAGGTCTCGCTGCTGCCGGCTGTGGCTGCCGCCACGGGGGGCTTTCTGCTCGGGGTGGTCAGCTTCATCCTCGTCCGGGTGCTGCGCCGGCCCAAGTCCTCGCGGCTGCGCCCACGCGGTCGCCGCGGTGCCAACAAGATCGAAGTCGCGGCAAGCCGCTCCTTCCTGGTCGACGTCCACCTGCTCGACCGGCGGTAGCGGAGGAGCGCAGGCCGAGCGTTGGTCGGCCGAGCACCCCACGCTCATGGCTCTAGCGGAGGAGCGCAGGCCGAGCGTTGGTCGGCCGAGCACCCCACGCTCATGGCTCCAGCCGCCTTTTCTCTCGAACAGGACTGTGTCCCGCGGGGCCCGTACCGCCTGCCTGGCGGCGGGCGCGACGGCGTGCTGTTCCGCGACGGCCCCGCCCTGCGACGGCTGCTGCACCCCGGCGGCGAGCCTTGTGAGGTGCGCGCCTGGGTGAGCGGGGGAGCGGTGCGGATGCGGGCCTCGGCGGCCTCGGCCGAGGCGGCCGGGGCCGGACTGGAGCGGATGCGCTTCGCCCTCTGCCTCGACCACGACTTGAGCGACTTCCACCGTCGCTTTCGCCGTGATCCCCTGGTCGGGCCGGTCATCCGCGCGCGCCCGTGGACGCGCCCGCGGCGACGGCCCGAGCCCTTCGAGGCGCTGGCCTGGGCGATCTGCGAGCAGCTGATCGAGGGCTCGCGCGCCGTCGACATCCAGCGCGCGCTGGTGCGCCGGCACGGTCGCCGCAGCGTCTGTGGGCGGTTGCGGGACGCTCCCTCGGCGGAGCTGGTGGCCCGGCGCTCGCCGGCCGAGCTCGAGCGCTGCGGGCTCTCGCCCAAGCGGGCGATCACGATGATGAAAGCGGCACGCGAGGTGGCCAGCGGACGCGCCGACCTCAGCGAGCACGAGCCCTCGTGGCGACGCCTGCGTCGCATCAGCGGCGTGGGCTCCTGGACGCTGGAGAAGCTCGCCTACGAAGGCCAGGGCCGCGACGACAAGCTGCCGGCCGGCGACCTCGACTACCTGAAGGTGGTGGGGCGCGCGGCGGACCTGGGCCGCCGAGCGACCGAATCCGAGGTGCGCGACTTCTTTGCCCCGTACGCCCCTTACGAAGGCCTGGCGGGCACGTACGCACTGAGCGCGGCCCACTGGCCGGTGCGGGGCAGCTGACCGCGCCGGAGGCCTGACCGGGGGCGAGAACCGCAGCGTGTCGACTTTCCGGACATATGGTCCGGAAACTCGACCCACGTCATATCGATGGACGGATCGCGGCCCTCGCCGGCCGCCAGAAGGGGCTCGTCAGGCACGACCAGCTCCGGTTGGTCGGGCTCAGCGACCACGCGATCGAGAAGCGCCTCCAACGAGAGCGGTTGATCGCGATCCGCCGGGGTGTGTATGCGGTGGGTCACGCCCACCTCACGGCCGAGGCCCGCTGGCTGGCTGCCGTGTGGGCCTGCGGTTCGACCGCGGTGCTCAGCCATCGCTCTGCCGCCGCGGCATGGGGCATCCGGCCGTCTTCGTCGCCGACCATCGATGTGACGGTGCGCTCGCGGACCGGACGAGCTGACCGCGACGGCATCCGCCTCCACCGTGTAACACGGCTAAGCGAGGACGAGACCGCCGAGGGCGATGGGATCCCAGTCACTTCGTGGGCCCGCACCATCCTCGACCTAGCCGCGGTCCTCCCCCCGAGAAGCGTCGAGCGCGCCCTCGAACGAAGCGAGCAGCTCCGCCTCTTCGACCTCAACCAACTCGACAAGAGCCTGATCGCCAACGCGGGCCGCCCTGGTTGCGCCGTTCTGAGGGCGGTCCTGGACGAGGGTCGCCTGGGAGAGACCCTGACACAGACCAAGCTCGAAGAGGCCATGTTCAGGCTTTGCACGAAGAGTGGCCTGCCGCGCCCCGAGGTAAACGTCGAGATCGGCACCTACACGGCCGACTTCCTGTGGCGAGAGGTGCGCCTGATCGCCGAGACCGACGGCTTCCAGACCCACGGCACGCGCGCCGCCTTCGAGAGCGACCGCGTCAGAGATGCCGAGCTGATGCTCCAGGGCTATCGGGTCGTGCGCTTCACCTACTGGCGGGTCTTACGACATCGGAAAGCCGTCGCGGCGATCCTCCGCCAGCTTTTAACATCAAGCACATGAGCGAGCCAAAGGTCCACAAGTCAGAGCAGGAGTGGCGCGAGGAGCTCTCGCCCGAGCGCTACAGCGTCCTTCGCGAAGCCGGCACCGAGCCACCCTTCTCCGGCGAGTACACCTACTCGAAGGAGGATGGGATGTTCCGCTGCGGCGCCTGCGGCGCCGAGCTGTTCTCCAGCGACTCGAAGTTCGATTCGGGCACGGGCTGGCCGAGCTTCACCGAGCCCGCGGTGGCCGACGCGGTCGAGCTGAGAAAGGACCGCAGCCACTTCATGACCCGCACCGAGGTGGTGTGCGCGAACTGCGGCTCGCACCTTGGCCACGTCTTCGACGATGGTCCGGCCCCCGACGGCCAGCGCTTTTGCATCAACTCGCTCTCGCTGGACCTGGACACCGACGCGAGCAGCTAGAGCCCCCCGCCCGGCAGCAGCTCGTTGGTGTAAGCGCCGCGGGCGTCCTGCAGGTTGCGCACGAGGTTGTTCTCGCGCATCCAGGCCACGAACCGGTTCCACTGCTCGGGGTCCTGATAGCCGTAGGGCTTGCCCTTGGGCGGTGAGAAGAGCGGCAGGGTCACCTTCACCACGGCACGCTGCAGGCGCGCGTCGAGTCCCTTGTCGGCCCGCAACAGCGGCTTGACGCCCGTCTCGGGGTCGCGCCGCAGATCGCGGGTGCCCCGCGCCAGCGCGCCGAGAAAGGCCCGGATGCGACCGCCGTCGCGCTCCAGGGCGTCCTCGTTGGCCACCAGCACGAGCTCGTCGTAGCGCGGCACGCCGGCCTGCTCGACCCGGATGATCTGGGGCTTGCGCTTCTTGAGGCGAAGATCGGTGCCCTCGTAGTTCCAAAAGCCGCCCAGGGTGGCGTCGACCTTGCGGGAGATCAGCGCGGGCTGGAGCCCGAAGCCGACGTTGCGCTGGCGAACGCTCTCGGGGTCCACGCCGGCCTCGAGCGCGATCGCGCGCAGGAAGGCTCCCTGGTAGTCGATGCCTGCCGTGCCCACCTTCTTGCCCTTCAGGTCCGCCGGGCGCCGGATCTTCGCGCGGGGGAGGGAGATGATCGAGGTGAGCGGCTCCTGGACCAGCGCACCGACGGCCACCACGCGCTGACCCCGGTCGCGTGCGGCCAGCACCTGCGGCTCGTAGGAGATCGCCAGGTCGACCTTCCCGGCCGAGACCTGCTTGAGCACCGTGGCCGGGTCGCTGGGCTGGCGGATCTTGACGTCGAGGCCCGCCTGGCGAAAGTGGCCCTGGCCCTGGGCGGCGTATATGCCGGCGTGATCGGCGTTCGGGAAGAAGTCGAGCAGCACCTCGAAGCGCTTCTCGCCCGAGGGCGTCAGGCGGTCCTCCTTTTCGCCGCAGCCGGCGAAGGCCAGTGCGACTGCAAAGAGCAGGGCGGGGGTGAGGGCACGACGGGTCAAGAGCGAGCCTCCTCGCGGTTCCAGGGACAGGCCAGACGCTCGGCGAGCGCCGCGAGGGCGAAGAGCGTCACGGCCATCAGGGTCAGAAGCACGATCCCCGCGTACACCCGCGGGGTCTGCAGGTTGTTGTTGTCGAGCAGCACGCGACGGCCGAGGCCCTCCTGCGCCTCGGCCCACTCGCCGAACACGGCCCCGATCACCGACACGGTGGCGGCCACCTTCAAACCGCTGAAGAAGGACGGGAGTGCGGCGGGCAGCTCCACGCGGCGCAGGGTGCCGAGGCGCGAGAAGCCCAGGCTGCGCATGAGCTTGAGCTGCTCGCCGTCGACCGAGCGCAGCCCGTCGAGGACGTTCACCGTGACGGGGAAGAAGCACACCAGCGCCACGATGGCCAGCTTGGGGGCCAGCCCGAAGTCGAAGGCCAGCACGAACACCGGCGCCAGCACCACGACGGGCACGGCCTGGGAGGCAACCAGCAGGGGGTAGGCCGCCTCGCGGAGCGCGCCGCTCAGGTGCATCCCCAGCGCGAACGTCACGCCCAGCACCACCGACAGGCCGAGGCCCAACACCACCTCGAGCGTGGTCACGCCGGCGTCGCCCAGCAGCAGCGAGGCGTTTTCCGCCAACGCGCGCAGCGTCTCGAGCGGGGAGGCCAGCGTCAGGTCGTCCACCGCGGGCAGTGAGGCCACCAGCTGCCAGGCGGCCACGAAGGCCGCGAGCAGAAGGACGACGACGGCCGAGCGCCTCACCGCAGCGCCTCCAGCGCCCGGGCCCTCAGGCCGCCCGCCTCGGGGCCGGCGAGAAACTCGGCCCGCCCCCGGGGCCGAGGGGCGGTGACCCCCAGCTCGGCCACGACGCGACCCGGCCGGGCGCCGAGGATCACCACGCGGTCGCCCAGGAAGAGCGCCTCCTCGACGTCGTGGGTGACCAGGACCACCGTCCTGGGCTCGGTGGCGAGCGCGCCGGCCAGCCACTCCTGCATGTCTGCGCGGGTTATGGCGTCCAGCGCCGCGAAGGGCTCGTCGAGCAACAGCACGGGTCGGCCCGCCAGCAAGGTGCGAAGGAAGGCCACGCGCTGGCGCATGCCACCCGACAGCGCCGGAGGGCGCGCGCGCTCGAAGTCGGCGAGGCCGAAGCGATCGAAGAGCGGCGCGGCCCGCCGCCGGGCCTCGCGGCGGCCCACACCCTCGGCCTCCAGAGCCAGCGCGGCGTTGCCGAGGGCGTCGCGCCAGGGCAGCAGCAGATCGCGCTGAGGCATGTAGGCGCACGCTGCTCGGCGGCCCGCGGCGTCGACGGCGCCGCCGGCCTCGACCGTCCCCGAGTCGGCCTCCTGCAGCCCACCGGCGAGCTCGAGCAGCGTGGACTTCCCCGAGCCCGAGCGGCCCACCACGGCCACCACCTCGCCGGGGGCGACAGCGAGGTCCACCCCCTCGAGCGCCACCACCTCCGAGCGGCGCAGGCGAAAGCGCCGGCCCACTCCGCAGAGCCGCACCGCGGCACCAAAATCAAGAAGAGGCTCCACAGCGGGAGCCTCGGCCTCTGCTCTCATCGCTCCCTTCGCGGGCATTACCCCACAGGTTCGGAGGGTCGGCGCCGGGTATGAGGCGCCCTCTCAGCCCGCCTTCCCGCGAGCCCCCCTGTTGTCCTGTAGAGCCTATCCGGTCGCTACCGAAGCGGTCGGGGCGGCGGTGTGTTGGGGTCTGCGCATGCGCTCTGTGCCACCCGCAGCGGCCGCTCTGGCCGCGGGCCTCGCACTGCTGGCGCCAGCCCCCACCGCCGACGCGCGGCGGGTGGCGGTCACCCAGCCGTCCGGGCAGTTCGCCCAAGGCCCGACGCTGGTGGGCGACCGCATCGCCTGGGCCGAAGAGGGCTGTCGGCGCGGCTGCGACCCGATGGCCGACGTCTACCCGGATCGCTACCGCGTGTACTGGGCGCGCTCGGGCCGGCGCGAGCGACTGGCGCGGGCCGACAACCTGCGCACGCGCTTCGGCGACGAGACCAGCACGGAAGAGGGGGTGAGCTTCGGAACGTCGAGCAATCGGGTGGCTCTCCTGAGGTCGCGCTTCGATCGCAGCCCGGGCGAGGTCCTGCGTGAGAGCACTGGACTGCACCTCGGCTTCCTCGGCCAGCCCAGGGAGCCAGTGTTCTCGTGTGCGGCTTCAGAGCTGGGGCTGACCGGGGCCGATCGCCCTCCCCTCGACATGGACGATGCGACGCTCGCCTACGACGCGGCCAGGTGCGGGCGCCCGAGCCGGCTGGCAGTCCGCGACCTTGCCTCCGACACCACGCGCTTCGCCGCCCAGCCGGCCGACTCGTTCCTCGAGCTGATCAGGACCAGCGGGCGCTACGTGGCCGTGCTGCGCCGCCTGCCGTCGGTGGAGACGCGGGAGATCGCCGTTTACAGGTCCGACACCCTGGCCGAGGTCTACCGGGCGCGGACCCCCACCGGGCTCGCGGCGGAGGACATCGACGTCCAGGACGACGGGACGGTCGCCCTGGTGGCCCGGGGACCGACGGACGAGTGCGACGAGGGCGTGCTCAGCTGGTACTCGGTCGCCCAGCCCACCGAGCACCGCCTGGCGACCAAGCCCTGCCCCCACGGCGTGCGGATCGCCCGCGGGCGCGCCGTCGTCTTCGTCGAGACCGACGAGGATGGCGGGCAGGAGCTAAGGTCGGCCGGCCTCGGGGGCGAGACCCAGCCCCTCGTGCGCCTTGGCAGGGGCGCACGAAGGGTCGAGCACCCCCTCTTCAAGGTCTCGGCCGGCCCCACTCCCTTCTTCGACTTCGACGGCGATCGAATCGCCTACGCCCTGCGCGACTGCTCGGGCAACCAGGGCCTGCACTTGACCGGTGTCGGCGGCCAGCCCGACAGGGTCCGCTACGTGGGCTGTCCGCTGAGGCTGCGCTCGACGCGCATCGCCGGACCCAGTCGCCGCCGGCTCTCGCTGGCCGTGCGATGTCCCCGCGGCTGCTCGGGCACGGCCACCATCCGCCGGGGCCACGTGCGCCTGGCCTATACCGGCTACTTCGCCCTGGGGGCGGGCCGTCGCCAGCGAATCCGCCTGATCGACGAGGCGGCCTCGCGGGCGTTCAGGGGCCGCCGGGCGGTGCGCGTGCGGATCGCCATCCGGGCAGTCGACCGCGCCGGCCGCGACCAGCGGCCGCTGATCCGCCGCGGGGTGCTGCTAGGCCGTTGAGGCCGTCACGTCCGCCAGCGCATCGACGAACCCCTCCAGCTGCCGGGTGGTCCAGCACTCGAACACCCCGTCGCAGTAGGGCTCGTAGGCGGCCATCACCGAGTCGCCGTAGTTCCAGTACAGGCGAGGCTCGGGGTTCATCCAGAAGGTGCGTCCAGCTCGTTCGGCGAGCGTGCCGAAGACGTTCGCCTTGGCGTCGCGGCCGTTGGTGCGGGCGTCGCCCAGGACGATGACCGTCGAGCGCGGGTCCAGGTCGTCGACCACGCGGTCCAGGAACTCGAGCCACACCCGGCCGTAGTCGGTGTAGCCGCTCACGTCGGCCACTCCGGCGTCGGTGGCTATCGCCCGGGACACGTCGGCGAAGTTGCGCTCGCGCTCGAAGAGGTCGGTGACCTCCGAGATCCTCTCCACGAAGACGAACGAGCGCAGCTTTCGAAACTGGTCGTGCAGGGCGTGCAGCACCGAGAGGAAGAACACCGAGGAGCTGGTGACACTCGTGGAGACGTCGCAGAGGACGTAAAGCTCGGGGCGGCGCGGGCGCCGCGGCCGGTAGCGCAGCTCCAGCGGCACGCCGCCGGTCTGAAGCGAGGCGCGCATGGTGCGCCGCACGTCCACGGCCGCCCCGCGCTTGCGGCCCCTCTGCTCGCGCCCCTGGGTGGCCAGGCGGCGCTTGAGCTGGGCCACCACGCGGTGCACCTCGGCCAGGTCCTGGGCGGGATTGGAGGGCAGGGCGCGGTCGAACTCCCTCAACGGGCGAGAGCGGGGCAGCGCCTGGGTGCGCTCCACCTGCTGGCGCTCGAGCTCGCGGCGCACGTGTCGCTCGAAGCGCTGCAGCTGCTCGCGCGGCACCTCTTCGGGATCGGGCTGCGCGCTTCTTCCGGTGCGCAGGCCGAGCGTCCGCCGAATGCGCTGCACGTCCACGCCGATCACGCCTGAGCCATCGCCCTGGCGTCCGAAGGCGGCAATGGCCAGCCGGGCGAGGTCGCGCATCTCGCTGTCCGATCCGGCCTGGATGGCCTGCCGGATGCGGTCCCGCAGCGTGTCCAGGTCGATGCCGTCGGGACCGGTGCCCTCGAAGGGCCGGTCGTTCTCGCTGACTCCCTGGCGCATGGCCTCGCGCTCGACGGCGCGAAAGAAGAAGCGGTCGAAGATGAGGTCGAGGACCCTGCGGTCCTCCTGGGACTTCGCCAGCGTGGCCCCCAGGGCCTCGCGGAAGTCCTCCTGCGAGGTCCAGCTCACCTCGCGCAGGGCGGCAAAGGCGTCGAGCAGCTCGCTCGTGCCGATCGCCAGGCCCTCGCCGCGCAGCTCGTCGGCGAGCTCGAGCAGACGCGGGGCCATCCCGGGCTCGCCGGAGCGCCCCGGCCGGCCTCCGGGAAGGCGCTCAGCCTGTGCGACGGGAGGCCCCGAAGAGTGCATCGGCCCCGAGCTTCACACCCACGCGCTCGGCCACCAGGTCGAGGTCGGTGCGGTGCTTGACGATGATGCTCATGGTCTTCTCGAGCACGGCGTCGTCCACGTCCTCGGCCCCGAGCAGCAGCAGGGCGCGTGCCCAGTCGATGGACTCGGCGATCGAGGGCGGCTTCTTGAGGTCCAGTGCCCGGACCATGTGGACGACCTCGACCAGCTTGCGGGCCACGTGCTCATCCAGCTCCGGCGTGTGCAGGCGCACGATCTCGAGCTCTCGCTCGGCGTCGGGGTAGTCGAGCCACAGGTAGAGGCAGCGCCGCTTCAGCGCCTCGGTCAGCTCACGAGAGTTGTTCGAGGTGAGCAGCACCAGGGGCTGGGTGCGGGCGTAGACCGGACCGAGCTCGGGGATCGAGATCTGAAAGTCCGACAGGACCTCGAGCAGCATCGCCTCGAACTCCTGGTCGGTCTTGTCGATCTCGTCGATCAACAGGACCACGGGCTCCTCGGACTTGATGGCTGTCAGCAGCGGGCGTGACAGCAGGAACTCCTCGCCGAAGATGTCGTCCTTGACCTCCTTCCACCCCGTGTCCGCCGCCTCGGTCTGGATGCGAAGCAGCTGCTTGCGGTAGTTCCACTCGTACAGCGCCTTGGCCTCGTCGAGGCCCTCGTAGCACTGGAGGCGGATCAGCGGGCGGCCGGTGGCCCGCGACAGGGCCTTGGCCAGCTCGGTCTTGCCCACCCCCGCCGGCCCCTCCACGAGCACCGGCTTGCCCAGGCGACCGGCCAGGAAGGACACGAGCGACGCCGGCTCGTCGGCCAGGTAGCCGACCTCCCCAAGGCGCTCGCGGGTGGACTCGATCGAAGCGAAGTCAGCCGTCACGCGCTCAACGATACTTTCGCCGGGTGCGGGTCTTCCTGGTCTTACACGGCCTGGTCGCCTTCCTGGCGATCCCAGCGGCGATCATCCCAACTACGTGCCCGCGCGCTCGGGCGGGGGCCTAACGTCGAGCCGGCTCCGTTCCTGGCCATGTCCGGCTTCGGCTTCGTGCTGGCAATGGGCGGCCATCTCTACAAGTCGCAGTTCGTGGTGGGGGTGGTGATCGCAATCGTGTTCCTGGCGCTGGTGCTCGTGCCGGTCGCCCTCTTCGCGGCGGGTTAGCCCCGGACGGCCAGCCCTACGCCGTCGCCCACCGAGAGCACGACGCCCAGCCAATCGCCTCCGCCCATCATCTCGGCATTCAGCGAGCGGGCGGCGCTCAGGTTCTCGGCCGACCAGAAGGTCTCGCTGCCCTCACCCAGACCCGCCTCGCCGGACATGAGCAGGTTGTCGATCGCCACCAGGGCGCGCCCGGAGAGCAGCGGCAGGGCGAGCTCGATGTACCGGCGGTAGTCGGCCTTCTGGGCGTCGACGAACAGCAGGTCGAAGGGGCCCTCGAGGCCGCCGATCGTCTCGTGGGCGTCGCCTTCCACGAGCTCGACGCGGTCGGCCAACCCGGCTTGCTCCCAGAAGCCACGGGCCTGGGAGGCGCGGGCGGGGTCGCGCTCCAGCGAGGTGATGCGACCCTCTGAGAGCTGCTCGGCCATGTGCAGGGTGGAGTAGCCGATCGCCGTGCCCACCTCGAGCACGCGCGGGTCGAGCACCCGGCACAGCACGGCCAGCAGTCGCCCGGTCTCCCAGCTGACGATGGGAACTCCGTCTCGCTCGGCCACCTCCTCCATCTCGGCCATCACCGGCGAGCGTTCGCTGCGCAGCGACTCCAGGTAGGCCTG
>JALZII010000175.1 GCA_030860365.1 Actinomycetota bacterium | reverse complement strand
TGCTGCGGGTGACCGTCGACGCGGGCGGTTCGCTGGGAGCCTCGCTGGGAGCGGTGGGCGAGCGGGGCGGAGGGGCGCTCGCCGTCGAGTGGCGCGCGGTGGCGCGAGAGGTGGCGCTGGGCGTCGGGCTCACCGACGCCCTCGCGGCGATGACCGAGCGGCTGCCCCAGCCCGAGATCCAGGCTTTGGTCTCAGCGCTCGAGCGCGCGAGTCGTCACGGCGCTCCGCTGGCCGAGACGCTCGAGGCCCAGGCCCGCGACGCCCGCTTCGCGCTGCGCCGCGCAGTGCAGGAGGACGCGGCGAAGGCGGGACCGAAGATCCAGCTCGTGGTGGCGCTGATGCTGGTCCCCTCGGTCCTGCTGCTGGTGGCGGCCGCGTTGGCGGCGGCCCTGCTGGGCGGGGACGCTTCGCTTCCCGTCGCCCCGTAGCTGCAATCGGGCTTGCAGCCTCGAGCGCTGCACGCAGGTTTTCGTGCAGCGGGAGGGGTGCAGCCCATCTGTCGCCGCGCCCGCGCTCTGCTCCCACCGCCTCGGACTCCGCTGCGATGCGGGTTTGCGGTCCGCCGGGGCTCGCCAGGCACACTGGTCGGACGGGTAAGTGGGGCAATGTGTTGCAGAGTGGGAGTCAGTGGGGTACGGTGGGCGAGAAGTCAACGACCGGAGTGGCGGCGCTCCTCCCACTCCGCCACTCCGGTCCAACTCTTTCTCACGGAGGACGATTGGCATTCCGGGGCCACTTCGAGCACTCGCTGGACGCGAAGAACAGACTGAGCATCCCCGCCCGATTCCGCGCGGCGTTCGCCGATGGTGTGGTTCTCGCCAAGGACTCCGAGCCCTGCGTGGGCGTGTGGACCCCGTCGGCCCACGAGGCGACCGTGGGTGCCGCACTGGCCGGCCGCAACCCGCTGGGCAGCGAGCGCAAGCGCGTCGCGCGGTACTACCAGGCCCACTCCTGGGACCTCGAGATGGACAAGGCCAGCCGGGTCACCGTCCCGTCCCAGCTCATGGCGCACGCGGGGCTCGAACGTGAGGTCGTCGTGGCCGGTGTCGGGGATCACCTCGAGCTCTGGAGTCGCGAGCGCTGGGAGTCCGAGCAGCAGTCACTCGACGAGGACATCGGGGAGCTGACCGAGAGCCTTGGCAATCCTTCTTGACATGACCCGTACCCACGTGCCCGTGCTGGCCGCCGAGGTGATCGAGCTCGGCGACCCCGGCCGGGGCGACACGGTGGTGGACTGCACCTTCGGCGCCGGGGGCCACGCGCGGCTGATCGCCGATCGCATCGGCCCCACGGGCACGCTCGTGGGCATCGACCGAGACCCCGCGGCCGAGGAGCGCTTCGAGCATCTGGCCGCCGAGGTCCCGTGCGCCGCGCGCTTCGTGCGCGGAAGCTATGCAGATGGCCTGGAGGAGCTCGCCGGCGAGGGGATGGAGGCCGACCTCGTGCTGTTCGACCTCGGCGTCTCCTCCCTGCAGCTCGACGCGCGCGAGCGTGGCTTCTCGTACTCCTACGACGCGCCGCTGGACATGCGCATGGACCCGACCGCAGGCCGCTCGGCCGCCGAGCTGGTGGCCGAGCTGGAGCCCGGCCGCCTCGCCCGGGTCTTCCGCGCCTTTGGGGAGGAGCGTCACGCGCAGCGCATCGCGCGCGAGATCGCGCGCCGTCGCGAGCGCGCGCCGATCGAGACCACAGGCGACCTGGTGGAGGCCATCGAGGCCGCGGTGCCGGCCCCCGCACGACGTGCCTTCGGCGCCGGCCATCCGGCGCGCAGGGTCTTCCAGGCGCTGCGGATCGCGGTCAATGACGAGCTCGCCGAGCTCGATCGCGCCCTGCCCACCGCCTTTGCCCTGCTGCGTCCCGGGGGCCGGCTGGCAGCGATCTCGTTCCATTCGCTCGAGGACCGAAGGGTCAAGCGCTTCCTGGCCGAGCGCGCCCGTGGGTGCATCTGCCCGCCCGACTTCCCGGTGTGCGCCTGTGGGCGCGACCCCGAGGCCGTGGTGCTGACCGGTCGTGCGGTGGCGCCCACTCCCGGCGAGGTGGCCGACAACCCGCGTGCCCGCTCCAGCCGTCTGCGGGTGGCGCGCAAGCTCGCGA
>JALZII010000163.1 GCA_030860365.1 Actinomycetota bacterium | reverse complement strand
GTCGAGGACGGCTCGCCCGCCGAGCGGGCGGGCATCCAGGAGGGCGACCTCGTAGCCGCCGCGGCCGGCCGCGAGCTCGACGGAATCGAAGGCCTCTACGCGAGCCTCGACGCCCTGCCGCGCGAGGGTGGGACCCTCGAGCTGACCGTAGTCCGGGGCACCGAGGACCGCAGGGTGGAGGTCGACCTCACCGAGCAGCCGGCATGAGCACGACCACCGAAGCGCAAGCCCTGGACGCCTACTCCCGCGCCGTCGTCTCGGTGGCCGAGCGGGTGACGCCCTCGGTGGCCAGCCTGCGCGTGATGCGCCGCGGGCGCGGCGGCCAGGTGCCGGCGGGAGCGGGCAGCGCCGTCGCGCTGACCCCGGACGGGTTCATGCTCACCTCCGCCCACGTGGTGAGCCGATCCGGTCGCGGCCGCGCCACCTCCCCGGACGGCAGCGAGCGCCGCTTCGAGGTGGTGGGCCGCGATCCCCTCTCCGACCTGGCTGTCCTGCGGACCGACGAAGGCGACCTGCAGGAAGCCGAGCTGGGCGACGCGGCCGAGCTGCGCGTGGGCAGCTGGTGGTGGCCGTGGGCAACCCCAACGGCTTCGACGGCTCGGTCACGGCGGGCGTGGTCTCCGGCGTGGGTCGCTCGCTGCCCGCCCACACCAGCCGACACGTGCGGATCATCGACAGCGTCATCCAGACCGATGCCGCCCTGAACCCCGGCAACTCCGGCGGCGCTCTGGCCGACAGCGCCGGCCGGGTGGTGGGCGTGAACACCGCCGTGGCCGGCGTGGGCCTGGGCCTGGCCGTGCCGATCAACGACGCCACGCGCCGGGTGATCGGGGCGCTGATGTCCGAGGGCCGGGTGCGCCGCGCCTACGTCGGCCTCGCGGGCGGGCCGCGCCCGCTGCCTCCCCAGGCCCGCGCGCGCATGCAGGCCGAAAGCTGCATCGAGGTGGTGGGGGTGGTCGAGGGCAGTCCCGCGGAGCGGGCGGGCCTGTGCCCCGAGGACCTGATCCTCGAGGTCGACGGCGCCCCCACGCCCGGAGTCGAGGAGCTGCAGCGCCTGATGGTGGCCGAGCTGATCGGCGCCGCCGTCACGGTGCGCCTGCGGCGCCAGGGCCGCGAGCTCGAGCTCGAGCTGGTGCCCGAGGAGCTGGGCTGAGCGAACCCCGGACGAGCAGACCCCCACGCCGTACGAATGGGCCGAAGGGGCCGTCGCTCTCGAGCGCCTCACCGAGGCCTTCTACCGGCGGGTGCGCGCCGACGACTTCGTCGGGCCCACCTGCCCTCGGACCCCCGAGTTCCGCTCGGCCTTCATGCCTAAGCTGGCGAGCTCTCATGCCGAGAGGTTTGCCGCCGGGCTGATCTAGACGGCCGTGCAGCGCTAAGCAGTCGTGCAGCCGATCGCTAGCATCGTGCTCCTACGTATCGTAAGAGTCGCCCAGCCGCAGACAAAGGAGTCGCATGACCCTCAAAGCCCGCCTCCCGCTCCGAGCACTCGCAGCTGGAGCCCTGGTCGTCGGCGCTCTCTTCCTGGTCGCCTGTGGCAGCGACGATGGCGGGGACAAGGCCGCGGGTGGCGGGAAGGGCACCCCGGCCGAGATGGCCTTTCTGACGGGCATGGTCCACCACCACGGGACCGCGATCGAGATGGCCGAGATCGCCAAGCAACGCGGGCAGGACCAGTTCGTGAAGGGCCTGGGCGAGAACATCGTCACGACGCAGAAGGGCGAGTTGACGACCATGCGCTCCATCCACCAGCGCTTGTTCAACTCTGCGCTCAAGCCAGATCCCGGCGCGCACGACGGCCTGGGCCTCAGCGCCGAGGAAGCCGGCATGACCCACACGCCCAAGACCAACGAGATGCTTCAGACCGCCAAGCCCTTCGACCGAGCCTTCGTCGACGAGATGGTGCCCCATCACCGCGGAGCCGTCCGCATGGCGGAGAAGGTGCTCGAGGACTCAAAGGACGCCGAGCTGCGCAAGCTCGCCGAAACCATCATCAGCACCCAGAAGCGCGAGATCGAGGAGATGAGCTCCTTCCGCAAGCGCAAGTTCGGTGGGCCGGTGCCGGCCAAGTCGATGAGCGGCGCCGACTCCATGGGCGGCGGCCACGGCGCCGGCCATTGACGGCGATCGAGCAGCGGCTTCGCTGAGGACGGCAGGCCCGTCAGCGGCGATGTCTCGCCCACGGCCTCGTCTCGCTGACCGAAGGCGGTCCGTGGCCGGCTGATCTCGCTTCTGCGTGCTCGCCGGAGTAGGCGTCGGCGCCCTCGAGGGCTGCTGCGGCTGCGCCGCCTCGCCGCCGGGGTCGTCGACGCTGAACGTCGCTCAGGCGATCGGCGCACCTCGGGACCGCGCCGCCAAGAGGCCAACGCCCACCGCCGTCAGCGCTCCGAGCGTCGGGATCGCGCGGCTCGCCGCACGCGGCGAGAGCACCAGCTCGAGCAGTGGGACGGGATCGCCGATGCGGTCGCCCACGGGGCCCAACGGGCAGTCCCCGCGATTGGTGGCGACGAGCACGCCCTCTCCGACCAAGGCCGCGATCGCCGGGCGCAGGAACGGCCCACGGCGGCCGGCGAGCGCACACCACCATACGTATCCGATCGCCGCCAGAAACCCCATCGCGATCAGGCCGTGCGCCGCTCGCCAGGCAACGATCGCCGGCGACAACGCTGTCTTGGACCGGGCGGCCGAGTTGCCCCGCATGGAGTGACCGTAGCCCGTGCAAGAGCCGGCCACAACGAGATAGAGCAAACACCAATCGGCGGCGCAGCGGTGCGTCTCCGGGTAGTACCTCCTATACGGTGTAGGAGATGAGCGGTCCGCCGGGCAGCTTCGGCGTCATCACCATCGACGTCGACCCGACGATCCAGCTCGGACCGCTGAGCTTGTCCTGGCACGGGCTGACGATCGCGCTGGGGATCCTGCTCGGGACCGCGATCGCCGCACGCCGTGCGCGGGGGCTTGGGCTCGAGACCGACCCGCTGCTCTCCATGGTGGGGTGGGTGGCAGGGGCCGGCATCGTCGGCGCGCGCCTGGTGTTCCTGCTCGAGAAGCGACGCTGCGGCCCTCCTGCGCCCCGCGGACTGGCTCGGCTCGCGAGGCTTCTCGTTCTATGGCGGCATGATCCTGGCAACACTGGTCGTGGGCGTGCTCCTATATCGCCGAGGCCTCAGTCTCCGCTACCTGGACGCCATTGCCTTCGGCTTCCCGCTCGGCATGGCGCTCGGGCGAGTCGGCGACCTGATCAACGGCGAGCACTACGGCGCACCGAGCGGTCAGCCTTGGGCTGTTCGCTATCCGCACCCGGCCGCTGACGTCCCGAGACCTGATGTCGCCTACCACTCGGGTGGTCTCTACGAGATCCTGCTGGCGCTTGCGATCGGGCTCGTCGTATGGCCCCTGCGAGACCGCCTGCGCCGCCCGGCGACGATGCTGTGCGCGGTGGTCGGCCTGTATGCCGCCGGGCGCTTCGTGATGTTCTTCTACCGCTCTGACAGCGAGTCCGTCGCCCTGGGGCTCGACACCTCGCAGTGGCTCAGCCTGCTGCTCTTCGTCCTGGCAGCAGCTGGGCTGGCCCACGCCGGCGGCGCCGCGAAGGTGCGAGCCAAGAGCTAGGCTAGGGCGCTCCACGGGTGGCGCGGCGGGCGCCGCCCTCGGCGTCGCCCAGCACTCGACCCGTGCGGGCGGCTTGGACCCCGCGCCGCAGCTGCGCTTCGGACACCGCTCCGATCACTCGCCCCACCACCTTTCCGTCCCTTCTGAGAAAGAAGGTCTCGGGCAGTCCCGTGACCCCCCAACGGCGCGCGACCTCGTCGCCCTGGTCGCGGACGTTGGGATAGCTGGCGCGGTACTCGTCCAAGAATCGACGCGCGTCGTCTGAGACGTCCTGAATGTTGAGGCCCAGGTACACCACCCCGGTCTGGCGCGCCTGCCGCCAGCTTCGCTCCAAGCGCGGAGCCTCGGTGCGACACGGAGGGCACCAGGAGGCCCAGAAGTTGAGGACCACCGGCGCCCCCTTCAGCTCGGCGAGCGAGATCCGCCCATCCCGCGATGAGCGTCCCAGCGGCCCGTCGAGGCGGCTCCCGGGAGTGCCGGCGCGCAGCACCGGCAGCTCGAAGCCCGGGGCTTCCGCGACCTGCGACTGGCCCAACCGATCGGTGATGCCGCCCGATGTCCCGGTGCTGATCAGCCCGTAGGCGAGCAGCGCCAGGAAGGCCACCAGAAGGGCGGCGCCTGCGATCGCGGCCACGCCCGGCCTGCCTGCTCTGGTCAAGGCGCCGAGCGAACGCGCCACGTCCGGCCCTCGTCCGCGGACTGCTTGATGGTCCCGTCGTGGAGGGCCACGTAGAGGTTTCCGCCGGAGAGCTCGAAGGCCGCCGGCTCTCCGCCGACGCGTCCTCCCGCACGCCAGGTGGACCCCGCGTCGTGGCTCACGGCCACCGAGCCGTCGAGGCTCACGCGGTAGGCCCTGCCGTCAGGCCCCGCCGCCACGAGACCGCCCGGGCCCTCCAGGCGCCTCCAGGCTCGGGCGCCGTCGTCAGAGCGCCAGATCGCTCGCGTGCCGCCGGCGAGCACTCGTTCTGGCCGGGCGCCGTGCGCGCTCAGGGTCAGCAGCGGCTCGGGCGCGCGGCGAGCGCTCCACGTCCTACCTCCGTCTGCGCTGACGAGCAGGCCCTGCTCCCTCGTCTGGAAGTCCGAGCCGTAGCCGTAGACGCGCCCGCCTGCCGCCTCCAGGGCATGGAAGTCCCGCTTGCCCAGCAGCGAGACCGCTCGCCAGCGGCGCCCCGCGTCGGTGGATCGGATGAGGCCGAGGAAGGGCGGCAGCCGATCCCGTCCGTCGGGGTGCCCGGACCCGAGGAAGCGGTCGGGGCCGATCACGGTGAAACCCATCGTGTCCTGCAGCCGGCGACCGACCCGCTTTGCCCTGGTCTGTCCTGCTGCGGAGCGGTAGAGCCCGGTGTGGGTCGCGATGAACAGCGCGCCGTCGGCAGGGTTGACGCCCAGCCCGTGCACGTGCACCGGGCCGGGATCCTCGACGCGATAGCCGGGCGCGGTGTTCGTCGGGCCGGGGCTCTCGGCGGCGCCGCAACCGCCGAGCAGGACCCCGGCGAGCGCCAGGACGGCTGATGTTCGAAGGCGGCGGCGCACGGTGCCAGAGCTTGAGGCACGGAGCTTGACATCCACCCGCTCCGCCATCACGGGCGCCTCAGTGGTGTTCTTCATAGGCGTCGGGCGCGCGCTGACCGTCCAGCACCCGTGGCGCTGCGGGACCGCCGCCCTCGTCCTCGCCGGTGCGCGCCGGTCCTACGACGAACGTGGACACCGAGAACACGGAGTCGAGCGTCCGAGGCGCTGTCGACCCGTTCCGCCGTGCCGGCCCACCGTGACGTCACAGGCGGCGCAGGCTGGTCTTCACGCCACCCTGTCTGATGTCGACGATCGTCGCGTCCACGTGGAGGCGGGCCTCTTGGAGAAGGTCTGGGTGAAGGTATATGCCCGGCGTCTCGGCCCGGGGGCTGCGTGCGCCCGGCGCGAAGGGCAGGAGCGGCCAGAAGATCGCCGGCCGCTTGGCCACCGATCGCCCCCCGAGCTTGGCGTGGAACACGGTCAACAGGTCATCGCCGTCGCTGACCACGCGCACCGACAGCGCCCGTCCGGCCCACTGGTCGAGAAGCGTGATGAGCTCATCGCAGGTCACGGCGACACTCTCCTACACTGCGTAGGAATGCGCCCCAGAGGTGAGGCCGCCGGCGGGCCGTCACGATTCTCCCCGAAGCGTGGGGACGTGCGGTGGCTTCGCAGCCTGGCCTTCCTCGACGGGCTCGTTCTCGTGGCCCTGGGCTGGGCCGTTGTCGGCACGACCCCCGTGCCGCTGCTGGCGCTGTGGCCCACACATGGGGTCTTGTACCTGCTGACGCTCGCAACCTCCATGCGCAGCGCCGGCGAAGCGGGCCTGCCGTGGCGGGTCGTCTGGGCCGCGGTGCTCTTGGGTCCGCTCGGCGCAGCGCCGATGCTCGAGCTCAGCCTTCGCAGGGGCACGCCGACCGACGAGCCCGCTCAGGAATAGCTGTCCCACCCGCGCAGGGCCGGGAGCGGATCGAAGGCGCTGCCACCCTCGTACCAACCGGGGGCCGACCACATCTCGAAGTGGAGGTGGCACCCTGTGGCCCGCCCGGTCTCGCCGACCTCTCCGAGCTTCTGGCCGGTGAAGACACGGTCGCCGGTCTCGACCAAGGCGGGCCGGCGCATGTGCATGTAGACGTAGTCGACCCCGGTCTCGGCGCCGTCGATCACGGCGTAGTAGCCGGCATAGCGGTGGTAGCCCGCGTACTGCACCCTCCCCCCGCGAGCGGCGGCGAGGCGTGTACCGCAGCGCGCGAACATGTCCTGGCCCTTGTGGTTGCGGGCGCCGCCGAAGTTGTTGGTCTGTGAGTAGCCGAGGTTGTGCCGTCCTCGGATCGGAAACAGATGGTCGGCGAAGAGGAAGCTCTGGCCCGAGGAAGCCGCTGACACCCGGGCGGACGCCGTGCCCGGCGCCACGCGAAAGCGGTAGGAACCGAGTTGCTGGATCCCCGCCGGCCCGCTCCCGTCCCAAGCTACGGTCGAGGCCTGCCCCGGACGCGACTGGACCGTCCACGTGCGCACCACCGCTCCCGTCTCCTCGCTCAGCAGCTCGACGCGCGCCGTGCCACTCCGAGCGGTGGTCAGCGTGACGCTCGGGCGCCGGCGCCCGCCGTAGAAGAAGCGCGAGCCGGGGGCGATGTCCATGCTGGGAGCCTTTGGAGCGCGCGCGACTCGGACCACTCGTGACATCCGGCTGCGACCGCCGTACTTGTCCACCAGCACCACGCGGCCCGAGCGTGCCAGGCGCGGCACGCGAGCCACGAGCTTGGTCGCGCGCGGGCGGCGCACGCGGGCCGTGGCGTCATCGCGTCTACCGCGCCGCCCTTCGAAGATCACCCGGCGGACCTGCTTCAAGCCGCTCCCCCGAACCACCACGCCGCGGCCGCGTGCCAGGGCCCGGCCGCGGGGGCACGGCTCATCGGGCTGCGGCAGACACTTCACGCTGCGCGCGACGGGGCCTCCCGGCACGGTCAGCCCTCCACTCGAGGCGACCGCGCCCGCGCTCGTCAGGCAGCCGCCCGCGAGGGTCAGACAGAACGCGGCAGCACGAATTCGTGGGGTCAAGCGGGTCCTCTCTTGTCAGCGCCTCCGGGGTTAGCTGTCGGGCTCGCGCAAAGAGAGCTGCGCTACGGCCGGTGGCCGATTCGCCCCATGAACACCTGGTTCCCCCGTATCGCGTCGGGCCAGAGCCCCAGCGAATTCGGCAGACCTACAACGCGTCGGAGACTGTAGCAGCGTGGTCGGCGCCGCCCGCCACGATCCTGTTTCGGGGCGGGTGTGGCCTTGGGTGACCTACACTCCGATCCCATGCCCGGTCGCCGGCGGCCCCAGCTCGACATCCGGGGCGACCTCCAGACCGAGGTGCTGGAGACGGTGTGGAGGCTCGGCCGCGCCACCGTGGAAGAGGTGCGCAACGAGCAGTCCGAGCAGCGGCGATCGGCCTACACCACCGTGCAGACCGTGATGAACCGGCTCGTAGAGCGCGGCCTGCTGGAGCGCGCGCGAGAGGGCAAGGCCTTCGTCTACAGCGCGCGGCTCGACGAGTCCGAGTACCTCGCGCGGTCGATCGGCGATCGCCTCGAGGGAGTCTCACCGGATGCCCGCAAGGCCGCGCTCGTGAGCCTTGTCGAGGGACTGGGTGCCGAGGAGCTCGACGAGGTGCTGCGCTACGCCAACCGCATCAAGCGCCAGCGCAGGGGGGACTGATGCGGGCGCTCGTACTGGGTGCGCTCGTCCTGGTCTTGATGGCGCTGCCGCACGTCTTCCCCCTTCAGCGCGTGGCGCCGATGACTGCGGCCGCCGCGTGGTTCTCGGCGCTCGCCATCCGCGCCGCGGTCGCGGTGGGCGCCGCCGTGTTCGTGTTCGTCCACGTTCCCCAGACCGCTGTGGCGCGCGCCGTCGCCGACTGGTGCTGGCACCGGGTGCTGCCGATCTTGACCGAGGTGTTGGGTTTCTCCGGCCACCCCGTCAGCCACGCGGCGGTCGCCCTGCCCGCGCTCACCCTCGCTGCTTCGGTCATGTGGCTGGGCTTCGGCCTGCTTCGGGGTTGGATCGCCCTGCAGAGAACGCTGCGACGGACGGTGGGCCCGGGCCCGCTCGGGAGCACCGTGGTCGAGCAGGAGGAGATCGTCCTCGGCGTTCCCAAGTTCGGACGCGGGCGCGTGGTGGTCTCAGACCAGGCCCTTCGAGCGATGGACGACGCGGAGCTCGAGGCAGGGCTCGCCCACGAGCTGGGCCATATCCACAGGCGTCACCGCCCGCTCCTGCTCTTGGGCTCGGTGCTGGCGGCCCTGGCGCGTCCCCTGCCGGGAACCCGTGCGACCGAGCGCCGGTTCACGTTCAGCCTCGAGCGCGACGCCGACGAGTACGCCGTGCAGAGGACCCACGATCGGCTCGCGCTGGCCAGTGCCATCTGCAAGGCGGCCGTGGCTCGCCCCTCGCCGGTGTTGGCCGCCCTCGGCCAGGCCGGCTCGGTCGCCGAGCGGCTGCGGTTTCTCGTGGACCAGGTGGAAGTCCCGAGCAGGCGGCTCGAGCGCTCGGCAAGGGCGATGGTGGCGGCGCTCGGCCTGGCGGCCGTGCTTCTCACGATGGCGGTCCCGGCCCTGGCCGCGACCCGACCCGACGCCCTGCAGGCATTCAGCTCCAACGACATCTGTCATCACGGCTGACCCGGCCGCCTGACGTTCCGGACGCTATGTCCTACCCTTCGTAGGACTCGGCGCGCCTCAGCGCGCCGGCTGGATCATGGCGCTACTGGCGAACAAAGACTGGGACCGGCACGTCGCCGATGCCGAGGAGGTTGCTCGCGGCGGAGGCTTTCGCGACCTGAGAGATCAGATCCTCGAACGGGCTGAGTTTTCCGGTCACAGCACGGTCGTCGACGTGGGGTCGGGCACCGGCCTGCTCACGCTTGCCTTCGCCGAGCGCTGTGACCGCGTCTGGGCAGTGGACATCTCAGCCGGCATGGCCGGCTATCTGCGGGCCAAGGCCTCGAGCGCCGGCCTGCAGAACGTGGAGCCCGTGGTCGCGTCTGCGGTCAGCCTCCCGCTTGTCGACTGCTCTGTCGACCTCGTGGTGTCCAACTACTGCTTTCACCACCTCCGAAACACCGACAAAAGACGGGCGCTCGGAGAGACGCAGCGAGTGCTCAGGCCGGGCGGCGCGCTGGTCTTCGGCGACATGATGTTCAGTCCGGGCCTGCGCGATAACCGCGACCGCGAGGTCATCGCCGCGAAGGTCAGGGCTCTGCTGAGCAAGGGGCCGGCCGGGGTGTGGCGCCTGCTGCGCAACGCCGTCCGGCTGGCAAGCGCTCGCTGGGAGAAGCCGGTTCGCCCCGAGTGGTGGCGGGCGGCCCTCGAGCAGGCGGGGTTCGTGGAGGTCCATGTCGAGGCGCTGGCTCACGAAGGCGGCATCGCCTGCGCGCGAAAGCCGGGATGAAGCACCGCCGCCCCCGCGTTCGCTCTGGCCGGCCTGATCCGCGCCGCCGGCGACCGCCACAGATCTATGCGGGTGGAGCCACCCGCGGGCGCGTCTCGAGGCTGCGCCCGCGCTGGTGGGCGCTGCTGGCGGTCCTGGGTGCCTCCCTGGTGGCGGTCGTGGTTGCCCGCAGCAACGCCGAGCAGACCGCCGCTCGTTCGTCGGGCGAGGTTGTGGTCGTCAGGGCCGGCCGCCCTCTCCTTCGCTTGGACGGTGAGCGCTGGCGGGGCGCCGATCGCGCTCGCCGGCGCAAGGCGCTCGCCCCTGTTCCACGCCGGATCCGCCAGCGGCGAGGAGCGCGCACGATCACCCTGCGGGTCGATCGCCCCGCGTTGTCGCGACGGGTGACCGCTGCCGCCCGGCGCGGCGGCGGGCGGGTTCGTC
>JALZII010000146.1 GCA_030860365.1 Actinomycetota bacterium | reverse complement strand
GAGGCGAGTCGTCCCGCGCTAGCGTCCCGCCCGTGGAGCGCGTCCCCATAATCGGCGGCACCGGGGCGCTCGGCTTCGGACTGGCGGCACGCTGGGCCAGGGCCGGGGTGCCGGTGGTGATCGGCTCTCGCGACGAGGGTCGCGCCCGACAGGCTGCCGGCAGGATCGCCGATGGGGAGGCCCGCGGCCTGGAGAACACAGACGCCGCCAAGCAGGGCCCGATCGTCTTCCTCACCGTCCCCTTTCGCAACCAGTCGGAGAACCTGAACAACCTGCGCGAGGCGCTCGAGCCCGGCCAGCTGCTGGTGGACGCCACCGTGCCGCTCGCGGCCGCGATCTCCGGCAAGGCCACGAGGCTGCTGGGGGTGCCGCAGGGCTCAGCCGCCCAGCAGGCCCAGGAGATGGCGCCCGACGGGGTGACGGTGGTCAGCGCGCTGCACACCGTCAGCGCACCGGTGCTTGGGGATCTCGACGCAGAGCTGGACGAGGACGTGTTGATCTGCGGCGACAAGCGCGACGACAAGCGCCGGGTCGCGGAGCTGATCTCGCGGATCGACGGCCTGCGCCCCGTGAACGCGGGCCTGCTCGAGACGGCGCGGCTGGTAGAAGGCCTCACGCCTCTGCTGATCTCGGTGAACTCGCGCCACAAGGTGCGCACCGGAATCAAGCTGACGGGCCTGCCGGAGCAGCCCTGGTAGCGGAGGAGCGCAGCCCGAGCGCCGGTCGGGCGAGCACCGCTCGCTCGGGGGCATGACGGAGGAGCGCAGCCCGAGCGCCGGTCGGGCGAGCACCGCTCGCTCCCCACAAGTCACGCTCCTCTCGGGCGGCACGGGTGGGGCCAAGCTCGCCCGTGGTCTCGCGGAGGTGAGCGACCTGACGGTGGTCGCCAACACCGGGGACGATGCCGAGGTCTACGGCCTGCACGTGGCCCCGGACCCGGATCTGGTCACCTACTGGCTGGCCGACGAGATCGACGAGCGGGGCTACGGCCTGCGGAGCGACACGTGGGAGGTGATGGCGGCCCTCGAACGCGCAGGGCGCCCGACCTGGTTTCGCCTGGGCGACCGCGACCTCGCCATGTGCCTGATCCGGACCGAGGAGATGCGGGCGGGCGCTCGCCTGACCGACGCGCACGCGCAGGTGGTGGAGGCGATGGGAGTGTCCTCCCGCGTGCTGCCGATGACCGACGAGCCGGTGCCCACCCGCGTGCTCGCCGCCGGGCGCTGGTGGCCCCTGCAGGAGTTCATGATCGTCCACCGCGCCCGGGGGCCGGTCGAGGACGTGGACCTGGCGAGCGTCTCCGCGGCGGGACCCACGCCGGAGGTGCTCGAGGCGATCGCCTCGGCCGAGGCGGTGGTGATCGGCCCGTCGAACCCGGTGATCTCCATAGGGCCCATACTGGCCCTGCCCGGGATGCACGAGGCGCTGGTGGGGACCCGTGCCCCGGTGGTCGCGGTGAGCCCGTTCGTGGGCGGGAGCGTGCGCAAGGGGCCAACGGCCACCTTCTGCGACCACGCTGGGATCGCGAAGAGCGCACAGGGGATCGCCGACGCCTACTGGGAGGTGATCGACGGGGTGGTGGCCGACGAGCCGGTGGACCACCTGCCGTCACTCGAGGTCGAGACGTTGATGGACGACGTGCCGTCGATGCGGCGGGTGGCAGAGAAGACCCTCGACTTTGCGGCTTCGGTGACCCGCTGAGCAGGTCGTCCCGCGATACAGTCGCCCGAGGTCCCTCCGGCCGATGCACACCATCGCCATCCTCCCCATCAAGAGCTTCGGCGCCGCCAAGCAGCGTCTGAGTGAGCTGCTGGGCCGGGGCTCTCGCCAAGCCCTGGCCCGAGCGATGTTCGCCGACGTGCTCAACGCGCTGCGCCACGTGCCCGCCCTCGATGGGATCGCGGTGGTCACCGGGGACCGCTCGGCAGAGTGGGCGGCTCGGGCCGAGCGCGTGCTCGTCCTCACCGACCCCACCGAGGAAGGCCAGTCCACGGCGTCGTCGATCGGCGTGCGCCACGCCCTCTCGGAGGGCTTTGACCGGGCGCTCCTGGTACCCGGGGACGCTCCGCTGCTCGACCCCGCCGAGGTGACCGCCCTGCTCGAGCGCGAGCCGCCCGGCGACCACGGGGTGGCGATCGTGCCCGACCGCCACGGCACGGGGACCAACGCGCTCCTGCTCTGCCCTCCCGACGCACTCGTGCCGAGCTTCGGCCCCGACAGCTTCGCCCGCCACGTGGCCGCGGCCGGCGCGGGCGGGATGTCTCACTCGGTGGACGAGCTGCCGTCGCTCATGCTGGACGTGGACACCCCGGAGGACCTGGCCGAGGTGGCGCGTCGACTCGAGACCCGGCGCGGGCTTGCGCCTCAGACCCGCGGCGCCCTCTCACAGCTCGACCGCATGGGTGCTCTGCCGGTGCCGGTCACCGCGGGCGCCTGAGGCGGGCAGCACTAAGCCTGCACGTCGTAGGCGGGCTCCCCGAGGTCCGCCCCGGCGACGACCTGGGCGCTCTGCTCGCCGGCGCCACAGCCCCGCAGCCGGGCGACATCCTCGTGATCGCCCACAAGGTGGTTTCGAAGGCGGAGGGCAGTCTGCGCGAGCTGGCCTCGGTGGAGCCGAGCGCCCGCGCGCGGGAGCTGGCCGCAGCGCACGGCAAGGATCCCCGCCTGGTGCAGACGATCCTCGACGAGACCGCCACCCTGCTGCGGGCCGATCACGGCGTGCTGATCTGCGAGACCCACCACGGCCTGATCTGCGCAAACGCCGGCGTGGACCAGTCCAACGCGCCCGAGGGCCACGCGGTCCTGCTGCCCGAGGACCCCGACCGCTCGGCACGCGACCTGCGCACCCGGCTGCCGGGCCATCCCGCCGTGGTGATCGGCGACTCCTTCGGCCGCGCGTGGCGGCTGGGTCAGGTGGACGTGGCGATAGGGACAGCGGGCCTCGGGCCGCTGGACGACTGGCGCGGCCGCGCCGATGCCCACGGCCGCGAGCTGCGAGCCACGGCGGCGGCGGTTGGCGACGCCGTTGCCGCCGCGGCCGACCTGGCCCGCCGAAAGGACGCAGGCGAGCCCGCCGTCCTGGTGCGCGGCCTGGGCCACCTGGTCACCGAAGCGGACGGACCGGGCGCGGCGGCGCTGCGCAGGCCCGTCGAGGACGACCTGTTTCGCTGACGTAGCTCGTCCAGCGGGGAAGCCAGCTCAGGCCGCCACCGGGAGCTCGTGGCGCTCGCGCAGCTCGTACAGGGTGCCCCGCTCGGCGGCCGGCCGCCCGGCGGCGTGGGCGGCACCGATCAGGTCGGAAGGCTCCAGGCGCACGCCGTGGTAGGAGCCCGCCAGGCGCGAGATGCTCTCCTCCATCAACGTCCCGCCCAGGTCGTTTACCCCCCACCGCAGCGACTCGGTGGCCGTGTCCAGGCCCATCTTCACCCAGCTGGCCTGCAGGTTGACGATCGACCTGCCCAGTGCCAGGCGGAAGACCGCCGTGTGCTTGAGGTTCTCCTCCCGCGAGATCTCCTCGATGCCGTGGGTGCGCCCGAGCATCGTGTGGAAGGGGATGAACGAGAGCGGCACGAACTCCGTGATGCCCCCCGTCCGCTCCTGGAGCTCACGCACCACGCGCATGTGCTCGGCCAGCTCGTGGGGC